>NZ_BCBJ01000168.1:0-109092 GCF_001320605.1 Pseudomonas sp. NBRC 111133
CGCGAAGCAGACGCCGCACTGCCAGATA
Source organism: Pseudomonas sp. NBRC 111133 (assembly GCF_001320605.1). Classification (NCBI taxonomy): domain Bacteria; kingdom Pseudomonadati; phylum Pseudomonadota; class Gammaproteobacteria; order Pseudomonadales; family Pseudomonadaceae; genus Pseudomonas; species Pseudomonas sp. NBRC 111133. Next base: position 29 of record NZ_BCBJ01000168.1, read on the forward strand.
GCAGTAGCTTGTCGCCTGCGGCCCCCACCTTGGTTATACTTCCCGGCTTTCCCGAATAAATGCACAGGGTCCCGCCGCGCATGGATAAGACCTACCAGCCGCACGCCATCGAAACTTCCTGGTACAACACCTGGGAGTCCGAGAACTATTTCGCCCCACAAGGTGCAGGCGAGTCCTACACCATCATGATCCCGCCGCCGAACGTGACCGGCAGCCTGCACATGGGCCATGGGTTCAACAACGCGATCATGGACGCCCTGATCCGTTTCCGCCGCATGCAAGGCCGCGACACCCTGTGGCAGCCAGGCACCGACCACGCCGGTATCGCCACGCAGATGCTGGTCGAGCGCCAGCTCGAAGCCAAAGGCCAGAACCGTCATGACCTGGGCCGCGAGAAGTTTCTGGAAAAGGTCTGGGAATGGAAGGACCAGTCCGGTGGCAACATCAGCCGCCAGATCCGCCGCCTGGGCTCTTCGGTAGACTGGAGCCGCGAGCGCTTCACCATGGACGACGGCCTCTCCGAAGCCGTTAAAGAAGCGTTCGTGCGCCTGCATGAAGACGGCCTCATCTACCGTGGCAAGCGCCTGGTCAACTGGGATACCAAGCTGCACACGGCCATCTCCGACCTCGAAGTGGAAAACCACGACGAGAAAGGCCACCTGTGGAACCTGCGCTACCCGCTGTCCGACGGCGCCAAGACCGCCGAAGGCAACGACTACCTGGTGGTTGCCACCACCCGTCCGGAAACCCTGCTGGGTGACGCGGCCGTTGCGGTCAACCCGAATGACGAACGCTACCAGGCACTGATCGGCAAATTCGTCGAACTGCCACTGGTAGGCCGCCGCATCCCGATCATCGCCGACGACTACTGCGACCCTGCGTTCGGTACCGGCTGCGTGAAGATCACCCCGGCTCACGACTTCAACGACTACGAAGTCGGCAAACGCCACAACCTGCCACTGCTGAACATCTTCGACAAGAACGCCTTCGTGCTGGCCAGCGCCCAGGCCTTCAACCTCGACGGCAGCGTCAACGAGCAGGTTGATACCCGACTGCCGGCCCAATACGCCAACCTCGACCGCTTCGTCGCGCGCAAGCAGATCGTTGCCGACCTGGATGCCCAGGGCCTGCTGGTGAGCATCGACGACCACGCCCTGAAAGTACCGAAAGGCGACCGTTCGGGCACCGTGATCGAGCCGTGGCTGACCGACCAGTGGTACGTCTCTACCAAGCCGCTGGCAGAACCTGCCATCGCCGCCGTGGAAGATGGCCGTATCCAGTTCGTGCCCAAGCAGTACGAGAACATGTACTTCTCCTGGATGCGTGACATTCAGGACTGGTGCATCAGCCGCCAGCTGTGGTGGGGCCACCGCATCCCGGCGTGGTACGACGAGGCAGGCCAGGTCTACGTTGGCCGCAACGAGGAAGAAGTGCGCGCCAAGCACAACCTGGGCGCCGACGTGGTCCTGCGCCAGGACGACGACGTGCTCGACACCTGGTTCAGCTCGGGCCTGTGGACCTTCTCGACCCTGGGCTGGCCAGAGCAGACCGAGTTCCTCAAGAAGTTCCACTCCACCGATGTGCTGGTAACCGGCTTCGACATCATCTTCTTCTGGGTTGCGCGCATGATCATGCTGACCATGCACCTGATCAAGAACGAGGACGGCACCCCGCAAGTACCGTTCAAGACCGTTTACGTACACGGTCTGGTGCGTGACGGCCAGGGCCAGAAGATGTCCAAGTCCAAGGGCAACGTACTGGACCCGCTGGACATCGTCGACGGCATCACCCTCGACGCCCTGCTAGAAAAACGCACCAGCGGCATGATGCAGCCCAAGCTGGCCGAGAAGATCGCCAAGCAGACCAAGGCCGAGTTCCCTGAAGGTATCGCCAGCTACGGCACCGACGCCCTGCGCTTCACCTTCTGCTCGCTGGCCTCCACAGGCCGCGACATCAAGTTCGACATGGGCCGCGTCGAAGGCTACCGCAACTTCTGCAACAAGATCTGGAACGCCGCCCGCTACGTGCTGGACAAGGGCGAAGACTGTGGCCAGAACGGCGAAGCTTACGAACTGTCGCTGGCTGACCGCTGGATCATCTCGCAACTGCAGCGCACCGAAGCCGAAGTGACCCGCCAGCTGGAGCAGTTCCGCTTCGACCTGGCCAGCCAGGCGCTGTACGAATTCATCTGGAACCAGTACTGCGACTGGTACCTGGAGCTGTCCAAGCCGGTACTGTGGGACGAAAACGCCCCGGTCGAGCGCGCCCGTGGCACCCGCCGCACCCTGGTGCGCGTGCTGGAAGTGGCGCTGCGCCTGGCGCACCCGTTCATGCCGTTCATTACCGAAGAAATCTGGCAGCGCATCGCGCCGCTGGCCGGTATCGAAGGCAAGACCATCATGCTGCAGCCGTGGCCGGTGGCCAATGAAGCTCGCATCGACGCCGCCGCTGAAGGTGACATCGAGTGGCTCAAGGAACTGATGGTCGGTCTGCGCAACATCCGCGCCGAAATGAACATCGGCCCAGGCAAGCCGCTGCCGCTGTTCCTGAAGAACGCCAACGCCGACGACCAGCGCCGCCTGCTGGAAAACGAAGCCCTGCTGAAGAAGCTGGCCAAGGTGGAGTCGTTCACCGTGCTCGGCGATGCCGATGAAGCGCCGCTGTCGGCCACCGCCCTGGTCGGTGACCTGCAAGTGCTGGTGCCAATGGCCGGCCTGATTGACAAGGATGCCGAGCTGGCGCGCCTGAACAAGGAAATCCAGCGCCTGCAAGGCGAAGTGGCACGCGTGGGTGGCAAGCTGTCCAACGCCGCCTTCGTCGACAAGGCTCCGCCTGCGGTGATCGAGAAGGAACGTGCCAAGCTGGCCGAGTCTGAACAGGCCCTGGCCAACTTCACCGAGCAGCATGCGCGGATTGCTGCGCTGTAATCACAAGTGAAGCCATAGCGGGCTGCTTTGCAGCCCATCGCCGGCAAGCCAGCTCCCACAGGAATGCACCGTACCTGTGGGAGCTGGCTTGCCGGCGATGCTTTTCAGGACCCCACCATGATTCAGAAACCCACCCTGCACCCGCGCAACCGCCACCAGGGCCGCTACGACTTCCCCAGCCTGATCAAGGCCCACCCGGACCTTGCCCGCTTCACCATCACCAATCCCCACGGCAAACCGAGCATCGACTTCGCCAACCCTGAAGCCGTGCGAGTGTTCAACCGTGCCCTGCTCAAGGCCCAGTACGGCATCCAGCACTGGGATATCCCCGCCGACTACCTGTGCCCACCGATTCCCGGCCGCGCCGACTACATCCATGTGGCCGCCGACCTGCTGGCCGACGACAATGCCGGTGAGATCCCCAAGGGCGCCCAGGTGCGTGCGCTGGACATCGGCGTGGGTGCCAACTGCATCTACCCGTTGCTAGGCCACAGCGACTACCGCTGGCGCTTCCTCGGCTCGGACATCGACCCCGTTGCCCTGGCATCGGCCAAGGCCATCGTGCAGGCCAATGGGCTGGGCAAGGCCATTACCCTGCGCCAACAGGCTAACCGCACGCACATCCTCAGCGGCCTGCTGCAGAATGACGAACGCTTCGACCTGACCCTGTGCAACCCGCCCTTCCATGCCTCACGCGAAGAAGCCACCCGTGGTAGCCAGCGCAAGTGGAAGAACCTGGGCAAGCAAGACCCCAAGCGCAAGTTGCCTGTGCTCAACTTCGGTGGCCAGAACAATGAACTGTGGTGTGAGGGCGGCGAAATCCGCTTTGTTACCCAACTGGTCAGCGAGAGCGTGCAATACGCCGAGCGGGTGCTGTGGTTCACCAGCCTTGTGTCCAAGGCCAGTAACTTGCCGGGCATCGAGACCGCACTGAAGAAGGCAGGCGCCAAAGCCGTACGCATCATCGAAATGGGCCAGGGGCAGAAACAGAGCCGCATGGTCGCCTGGAGCTTCCTTGACGATGCCACGCGCCAGGCCTGGCACGCCCAGCGTAAATCGCAGGCATGAAAAAACCGCGCCCGGGCAAGCCGGGCGCGGTTTCGTCAACACTTCAACAATTACTTGTTGATGGCGTCGGTCAGCACTTTGGCTGGAACGAACTTGACGACTTTCTTGGCAGCGATTTCGATGGCAGCGCCAGTCGAAGGGTTGCGGCCGGTGCGGGCAGGACGCTCGGAGACTTTCAGCTTGCCGATGCCTGGCAGGGTGATTTCAGCGCCGTTTTCCAGTTGGTCGGCAACGATCTGGCCCAGTTGCTCCAGAGCGTTCTTGGCGGTGGCTTTTGGCGCGGCGATCGATTCGGCGATGTCGGCAATCAGTTGGTCTTTGGTCAATGCCATGGTGGTGTTCCTTCCCTATCAAATTCGATGGTTATGCTGCGAACTACGACGTTATCGGGCCAGCCCCTGAAAGTGGAGGGCCGCGCCAATCGCGTATGTAGATACGTAAATCGGCGTTTGGTTCGACACGACGACAGCACGCTGCCAGCAATGCGCCACACGAGGGGCACAAGACCGCGCAAAACTACCACAGGAGCAGATAAATATCCGCTGCGCACTTCGATTAAATGCAGGTTTTTCGGGGGTTTTAGCTTAAAACGCACAAAACTGAACAAAAAACGAACAACCGACATATCTGCCAACATACGGCCACTGCATCACCTTGCGTCTAGGGTAAACTTGGCAACTTTTGCAGCTCGCCGAGAATCCCATGCCAATCCGTCATTGCATCGTTCACCTGATCGACAAAAAGCCTGATGGCAGCCCCGCGGTGCTGCATGCTCGCGACTCCGAACTGGCCGCCTCCGATGCCATCGAGAACCTGCTGGCCGACCTCAATGACAGCTACAACGCCAAGCAAGGCAAGGCCTGGGGCTTTTTCCACGGTGAGTCGGGCGCCTACCCGTTGAGCGGCTGGCTGAAGCAGTACCTGGACGAAGAAAAGGACTTTACCGCCTTCAGCCGCATTGCCGTGGAACACCTGCAGAAGCTGATGGAAGAGTCCAACCTGTCCACGGGCGGCCATATCCTGTTCGCCCATTACCAGCAAGGCATGACCGAATATCTGGCCATTGCCCTGCTGCACCACAGCGAAGGGGTAGCGGTGAACGCCGAACTCGACGTGATGCCTTCGCGCCACCTCGACCTTGGCCAGTTGCACCTGGCGGCACGCATCAACCTGTCGGAGTGGAAGAACAACCAGAACTCCAAGCAGTACATCTCGTTCATCAAGGGCAAGAACGGCAAGAAAGTGTCGGATTACTTCCGCGACTTCATCGGCTGCCAGGAGGGTGTAGACGGCCCGGGCGAAACCCGTACCCTGCTCAAAGCCTTCAGTGACTTCGTCGAGAGCGAAGACCTGCCGGAAGCGTCCGCCCGCGAAAAGACCCAGACCCTGGTCGAGTACGCCACCACCCAGACCAAGCTGGGCGAACCGGTAACACTGGAAGAGCTGTCCAGCCTGATCGACGAAGATCGGCCCAAAGCGTTCTACGACCACATCCGCAACAAGGACTATGGCCTGTCGCCAGAAATCCCGGCGGACAAGCGCACCCTCAACCAGTTCCGCCGCTTCACCGGGCGTGCCGAGGGGCTGTCGATCAGCTTCGAGGCACACTTGCTGGGCGACAAAGTGGAGTATGACGAGGCGGCAGGCACCCTGATCATCAAGGGGCTGCCGACAACGCTGGTGGATCAGTTGAAGCGGCGCAAGGACTAATCCCCTCAAAGCCGGTAAAGGAGGCCACGAGTGCCTCCTTTGCCGATTTGCGCAGCCGCTTTACCAGCCGCTCCTGGCGCAAAGCCTCGCCTTTATCCGGCCATTGCTCCACATACACCAGTGCCTGGGCCGGACTGGTCTTGAAGTAGCGGGCGCCCTGCCCCTTCTGGTGCGCCGCAAAACGCCGCTGAGGGTCATCGCTGATGCCGCAGTACAGCGAGCCGTTGGCGGCCCTTACCAGATAGACATACCAGGGTTTGCCAACAACGGATTCGACGGTTTCACTCACCTTGGGCCTGCTGGAATGCGCGCAATCCCTTGAATGCCTGCAGGCGAACCTTGTTCCGCACCAGCGGCGACCAGCCCAGCAATACACCAGGCATACCCAAGGCCTGCCGCGACCAGCGCCACAGGTCGAAGGTGTCGTCATGCTGGCAGATCAGCCCATCACGAATGACAAAACGCGCCTGGATGTCGTTGACCACAACACGGTCGGTCTGGGTGAACAGGTAGGTGGCCACCCAGTGCGCGCCGCCACTGCGCTCATCGGCGCGGATGTTGTCGAACGTCAGGGTGAAGTTCTTGGCGCGGCGGGTGAGCATACGCCACATATCGCCTGCATCCTTGCCGCGCAGGGTACCGAAAACCGGGTCGCTGAAAACAATATCGTCGCTGTAGCAGGCCACCATGGCCTCGGCGTCCAGGCGCTGGAAGGCCTGGTAGAAGCGGGAGATCAGGTCGCGGTTGGCGTCGCTCATGGGGCAGATCCGTGCTGGGGTCGAAACCAGCACGATAATCTCCCCCGATGGCTTATGCCAGTACCGGCCTCTTCGCGGGCAAGCCCGCTCCCACAGAGACCGCACAAACCTCGAATCTGTGGTGATCCTGTGGGAGCGGGCTTGCCCGCGAAGAGGCCGGTACTGCCACCATCAGTCTCAGACTTTTTCGCTCGTCACCTGCACATGCAACGCCCGCCCGGCACCCAGCCCGAACACGATGGCACCCATCCCCAATACCGCAAAAATCCACCCCAGCGCCGCCCAGCCCCCGGTCAGGTCATGCACCAGCCCCACCGCAAACGGCCCCATCGATGCCAAGGTGTAACCCACGCCCTGCGCCATGCTCGACAGGTTCGCCGCTACATGCGCGTCTTTCGAACGCAGCACAATCAGGGTCAGCGCCAGGGCAAAAGTACCGCCCTGCCCCAGGCCCAGCACAACGGCCCAACCCCACAGCCCCGAAACCGGCGCATACAGGCAACCGAACAGGCCCGCCAGGGTAATCAACATGACCAGCACGATCGCCAGGCGTTGGTCCTTGCCACGGGTGGCCAGCCAAGGCGCACTCAGCGAGCTAATCAACTGCACGATCACCGACCCCGACAACACCAGTCCAGCCTCGGTCGGGCTCAGGCCACGGCCTATCAGGATCGATGGCAACCAACCGAACACGATGTAAGCCAGCGATGACTGCAAGCCCATGTACAAGGTCACCTGCCAGGCCAGCGGATCGCGCCACAGGCCCCGCACCCGATAGGCCACCTTGTGCAGGCCATGCCCCTGGCGGGCCTGCGGCAGCCACACCAGCATGGCCAGCAAGGCCGGCAGCACCCAGAAGCCCAGCCCAAGTGCCCAGCTACCGCCAAAATGCTGGGCCAACGGTACGGTAGCGCCCGCCGCCATGGCGGCGCCCAGGCACAACGCCATGGTGTACACACCGGTCAGCGTACCAGCATGCTGCGGGAAGTCGCGCTTGACGATACCCGGCAGCAGCACACCGATAATGCCAATGCTGGCCCCCGCCATCAGGCTGCCGAGGAACACGCCAACGGGGCCGAAGGCGCTTCGCACCCCGATACCCAGCGCCAACGTGACAAGAATGCCGAGGATCACCCGCTCACTGCCAAAACGCCGCGCCAGCACGGGTGCCAGCGGGGCGAACAACCCCAGGCACAGCACCGGCAAGGTGGTCAGCAAGCCCGCCTGCGAGGCACTCAGCCCCAGCCCTTCAGACACCAGCCCCAGCACCGGCGCCATGCTCGACAACGCCGGGCGCAGGTTCAAGGCCACCAGCACCAGGCCCAGCAGCAACAGCCAGGGCCGCCGCAACACCACAGGCTGCCGCTGCACCTGCTCGTCGTCAGCCTCGGCATCGATCAGCAGCTCATCGAGGTCCCGCTCATTCGGCGGGGTATTGCGGGTGATGGGTTCAGCCATGGCCTTCTCGGTGTCAGGATTCGATGAGGGTGCGGCTCAGGCGCTTGGCCCGCTCCGCGTCGCGTTGTTCGATGGCTTCGAGGATCTGGCCGTGCAGGTCGAACGTGGCCTGGCAGCGCGGAACAGTCGCCATGTTGCGTTGCAGCGCGGCAGCCACCACCCCGGAAAAGTAGCGATACAGCTCGCTTAACGCCGGGTTGTGGGCGGCATCGACCAACCGCTGGTGGAACACCAGGTCGCAGGCCACATAAGCATCGACATCCCCGTGAAAGTGCCCGGCACTGCTGGCCAGCGCATCGCGTAGCGCCTGCAGATCGGCATCGGTACGGCGCAGCGCCGCCAAGCCGATGGCTTCGGCTTCGAGGATGTGACGGGTTTCCCGGGCCTGCTCAGCGGTGCAGCGAGACATCGCCTGCACCGCCTGCAGCGGGTCCTGGGCCGTGCGCAGGTAGCTACCGTCACCTTGTCGAATTTCCACCAGGCCGCTGAATGCCAGCACACGCATGGCTTCGCGCACGGTATTGCGGCTGATGCCCAGTTGCAGGGCCAACTCCGGCTCGGTGGGCAGTCGCTGACCGACCTGCCAGTCGCCCAGCACGATGCGCTCACGCATGCGATCCACGGCAAGCTCAACCAGGGAACGTTTGGTCAGCTCTGTATTCATTGTACTCAACCAATCATCCGATGAATTTTCACAGCTTACTGGAGGGCGGTCGACGCCGCAAACCACCTGACATTTCTGCTGGCCACGACAGCGGCTTTGGCGAACGCTATCTACAGTCGTTGCGCACCCTCGACAGCCAGATTGGCCATTTACTGGACAAGGTCGATGAGCGCCAGCGCCTGAACCCGCAGGAAGACTGGCTGGTGATCGTCAGCACGGACCATGGGCGGGATTACTCGGGCAAAGCGCATGGCGGTATTTCGGAGCAGGTAAAAACCATCTTCATTGCCAGCAACAAGCCGTTGAACCAAGAGCTTTCGCAACCCGGCATTCCAGCGGAAAACCCTGGGCCGAACCACCTGTACAGCCTGCCCGCGCAAACCTCGGTCGCCCCCACCGTGTTACGTCACATGGGGTCACATGGGCCTGAAACTGCTGCCGGAATGGCTACTGGATGGCACATCCCTTGCTGGGTGATACCGCCGTATGTGCTGGTGCTCGATGGCACACCAGCGGCGGTGCGTAACCGGCCGGCTGGCAAAGCGTTTGCCATAGAAGGAAGCATTTATTAATGCCGGGCGCGCTCTTTATAGAGGCGCGCCCGACAATGCTTTAGTTCAACGCATCAAGCAACGCCTGGTTCATCTCTGGCGTGCCGATGGTAATGCGCAGGAACTGGGCAATACGTTGCTGCTTGAAGTGACGCACGATCACGCCCTGCTCGCGCAGGCGTGCCGCCAGCTCGGCAGCATCCTGCTGAGGGTGGCGGGCGAAGATGAAGTTGGCAGCCGAAGGCAACACGTCAAAGCCCTTGGCTTGCAACTGCCCGACCAACGCTTCGCGGCTGTCGATCACTTTACGGCAGGTTTCTTCGAAGTACTCACGGTCTTCGAACGCCACCGCAGCACCTACGATCGCCGCTCGGTCCAGCGGGTAGGAGTTGAAGCTGTTCTTGATCCGCTCCAGTGCCTCGATCAGGTCCGGATGCCCCACCGCCAGGCCAACCCGCAGGCCAGCCAGCGAGCGCGACTTCGACAGCGTCTGGGTGACCAGCAGGTTGTCGTAGCGGTCCACCAGGCTGATGGCCGTCTCACCGCCGAAATCGATGTAAGCCTCATCCACCACCACCACCGAGTCACGGTTGGCCTGCAGCAACTGCTCCACCGCCTGCAGCGGCATCAGGCAACCTGTCGGCGCGTTGGGGTTGGGGAAGATGATGCCGGCGTTGGGCTTGTTGTAGTCCTCGATGCGGATCTGGAACTGCTCGTCCAGCGCCACCTGCTCGAAGGCAATACCGTAGAGGCCACAGTAGACCGGGTAGAAGCTGTAGCTGATGTCCGGGAACAACAGCGGTGCATCGTGCTGGAACAGGCCGTGGAAGATGTGCGCCAACACCTCATCCGAGCCATTGCCGACAAACACTTGCGCCGGGGTTACGCCGTAGTAGTCGGCCACCGCTTGCTTGAGGCGGTCACCGTTCGGGTCCGGGTAAAGGCGCAGGTTATCGTTCAACTCACCGCGCATGGCCTCCAGCGCCTTGGGCGATGGGCCATAGGGGTTTTCGTTGGTGTTGAGCTTGACCAGACGGGCCAGCTTGGGCTGCTCGCCCGGCACGTAAGGCACCAGGTCCTTGACGAAGGGGCTCCAGAATCGACTCATGCTCAGTTCCCCTTCTCTTGGGTCAGGATACGGTATTCAGCACTGCGGGCGTGGGCGGTCAGCGACTCGCCACGGGCCAGGACCGACGCGGTGTGGCCCAGCTCGGACGCACCCTGCTCGGAGCAGAAAATGATCGACGAACGCTTCTGGAAGTCGTACACCCCCAGCGGCGACGAGAAACGTGCGGTGCCAGAGGTCGGCAACACGTGGTTGGGACCGGCACAGTAATCGCCCAGCGCTTCGCTGGTGTGGCGGCCCATGAAGATCGCGCCAGCGTGGCGAATGTGCGGCAACCAGGCTTGCGGGTCGGCCACCGACAGTTCCAGGTGTTCCGGCGCAATGCGGTTGGCCACCTCCATTGCCTGATGCATGTCACGCACCTGAATCAGTGCACCACGGCCGTTGATCGACTTCTCGATGATTTCGGCACGCTCCATGGTCGGCATCAGCTTGTCGATGCTGGCGGCAACGCGGTCGAGGAAGGCGGCATCCGGGCTGACCAGAATGGCCTGGGCGTCTTCGTCGTGCTCGGCCTGGGAGAACAGGTCCATGGCGATCCAGTCCGGGTCGGTCTGGCCATCGCACACCACAAGAATTTCCGACGGGCCGGCGATCATGTCGATACCCACCTGGCCGAACACATGGCGCTTGGCAGTGGCAACGTAGATGTTGCCAGGGCCGACGATCTTGTCCACCTGCGGCACGCTTTCGGTACCGTAGGCCAGCGCGGCAACAGCCTGGGCACCACCGACGGTGAACACACGGTCGACACCCGCAATGCACGCGGCCGCCAGCACCAGTTCGTTGACCTCACCACGCGGGGTTGGCACCACCATCACCACTTCGGCGACGCCGGCAACCTTGGCCGGGATGGCGTTCATCAGTACCGACGACGGGTACGACGCCTTGCCGCCTGGCACATACAGGCCCGCACGGTCCAGTGGGGTGACTTTCTGACCGAGCACGGTGCCATCGGCCTCGGTGTACTGCCAGGAATCCTGCTTCTGCCGCTCGTGGTACATGCGCACGCGATTGGCGGCTGTTTCCAGGGCTTCGCGCTGTGCCGGGGTGATGCGGGTCAGCGCCAGTTCCAGGCGTTCACGATTGAGGATCAGGTCGTCAATCGACTTGGCATCTACGCCATCAAAACGCTGGGTGAACTCGACCAGCGCCGCATCACCGCGCTCACGCACGGCCTTGATGATGTCGAGCACGCGCTGGTTGACCGCGTCATCGGACACACTTTCCCAGCTCAGCAGATGATCCAGATGTCGGGCGAAATCCGGATCAGCGGCGTTGAGACGGGCAATTGCAGTGGACACGGTCATGGCGAGGGCCTCGATTATTAGCGAATGCTCAGGCGCCCTAGGCTACCAGTCCATCCGCGCGGGCACCCGAGAAAAATGGCTATGACGCGGATAGACGGGCGCGACAGCGAAGGCCGCGCGCAGGAGTCAGCCGCGGTGTCGCGATTCGACCGCTTGACGAAGCGTGTCGATCAGGCTCTGGATACGGGCGTGCTGCATTTTCATGGAGGCCTTGTTGACCACCAGGCGCGAGCTGATCGTGGCGATCAGTTCCTGGGGCTCCAGGCCGTTTGCACGTAGGGTGTTGCCGGTGTCGACCACGTCGATGATCTTGTCGGCGAGGTTGATCAGCGGTGCCAGTTCCATCGAGCCGTACAGCTTGATGATGTCGACCTGACGCCCCTGTTCGGCGTAGTAACGCTTGGCTACGTTGACGAACTTGGTGGCCACGCGCAGGCGGCCCTTGGGCTCAGGCGCGCCAACCGCGCCAGCCGTCATCAGCTTGCACTGGGCAATCTGCAGGTCCAGGGGCTCATACAGGCCCTGGCCGCCGTACTCCATCAGCACGTCCTTGCCGGCCACACCCAGGTCGGCGGCACCATGCTCGACATAGGTCGGCACGTCGGTAGCACGCACGATCAGCAGGCGCACGTCGTCCTGCGTGGTGGGGATGATCAGTTTGCGGCTCTTGTCCGGGTTCTCGGTCGGCACGATACCGGCCTCGGCCAGCAACGGCAGGGTATCGTCGAGAATACGGCCTTTGGAAAGCGCGATGGTCAACATTGGAACGTCGGTCCTTAAGCGGCTGCTGCCGGCCAGGTCATCGACCTGGCCGCATTCAATTCAAAGGGTGCGTCCATGCACCTTCGGGCTACTAGCCCGGTACGCGGCGGATTTTCGCGCCGAGCATCTGCAGTTTCTCTTCGATGCACTCGTAACCACGGTCGATGTGGTAGATGCGATCAATCAGGGTATCGCCTTCGGCAACCAGCGCCGACAGCACCAGGCTGGCGGAAGCCCGCAAGTCGGTGGCCATGACCGGGGCACCCTTCAGCGCTTTCACGCCAGTGACGATGGCAGTGTTGCCTTCGACCTGGATCTGCGCGCCCATGCGGTGCATTTCGTAAACATGCATGAAACGGTTTTCGAAGATGGTCTCGATCACCGCGCCCGTGCCTTCGGCAATGGCGTTCAGCGAGATGAACTGCGCCTGCATGTCGGTCGGGAACGCCGGGTACGGAGCGGTACGCAGGTTGACGGCTTTCGGCCGCTTGCCGTGCATGTCCAGCTCGATCCAGTCTTCGCCGGTGTTGATGTCGGCGCCGGCTTCCTTGAGTTTTTCCAGTACGGCTTCAAGGATGGTCGGGTCGGTGTCCTTGACCTTGACACGGCCGCCGGTCACGGCAGCAGCGACCAGGTAGGTACCGGTCTCGATGCGGTCCGGCATCACGCGGTAGTTGGCCGAGTGCAGGCGCTCGACGCCATCGATGGTGATGGTGTCGGTGCCAGCGCCCTGGACGTTGCCACCCATGGCATTGATGAAGTTGGCCAGGTCGACCACTTCCGGCTCACGCGCGGCGTTCTGCAGCACGCTGCGGCCTTTGGCCAGGGCAGCGGCCATCATGATGTTTTCGGTACCGGTCACGCTGACGGTGTCGAAGAAGAAGTGCGCACCGCGCAGGCCGCCCTCAGGCGCCTTGGCCTTGATGTAGCCGCCTTCCACTTCGATCTTCGCGCCCATGGCTTCGAGGCCACGGATGTGCAGGTCGACCGGGCGTGAGCCGATGGCGCAACCGCCAGGCAGGGCCACTTCGGCTTCGCCGAAACGGGCAACCATCGGGCCCAGCACCAGGATCGAGGCGCGCATGGTCTTGACCAGCTCGTAAGGCGCGACCAGGGTCTTGATGGTACGTGGGTCGATCTCCACCGCCAGTTTTTCGTCGATCACAGGCTCGATGCCCATGCGGCCGAACAGCTCGATCATGGTGGTGATGTCGTGCAGGTGCGGCAGGTTGCCCACGGTGACCGGGCCGTCAGCCAGCAGGGTAGCCGCCAGAATTGGCAGGGCTGCGTTCTTCGCGCCCGAAATGCGGATCTCGCCGTCAAGGCGAGCGCCGCCAGTAATAATCAGTTTGTCCATTGGAATCTCGCCGCCACGTTGGCTCAGGTGCGCTCAGCCCAGGCTGCGCTGCTGAAAAATTTCATGGTTACCGCATGGATGCTGCCATTGGCAATCCACGGATTCAGGTGAGCATAGATCGCCTGCTGGCGTTTGACCGGGCTCAGGCCAGCCAACTCGTCGCTGATCACGTTCAACTGGAAGTTGCAGCCTTCGCCTTCAACTTCGACCCGGGAACCCGGCAATTTCTCTTCAAGGAAGCTTTTAACTTCTACGGCCTGCATGCTCAACCTCAATCGGCGCCCGATGCGCACGGGTCGGCCATCATACAAAAAAGCCCCTCGCCTGCGAAGCCCAACGAGGGTTTCGCTGACCGAGGGGCCATCATCCGCGCCGGGCCATCAGGTTGCCAGCACTTCATCGAGGTCATAGACCCCGGCAATTTCCCGCATGTCCTCAGGCATGCTGCGCACCTGGCAGCCTTTGCCGGCGCCCTGGGCGTCGCGCATGAATGCCAGCAACAGCGACAGACCTACGCTGGTGGAGTGCTGCACCGCCGAGCAATCCAGCACCAGCTGCGCCTCGCGGCAAGCCGCGATCAGTGCCTTGCCCTGCTTGCGCAGGACCGGGCCGCTACGGTAATCCAGCACACCGGCCAGGCGCAGCACCCCCGGCTCGGCCATGCTTACAGCGGCCTCACTCATTTGACAGTCTTCTCTGGCGAGCTGTCGGCAGCCTGCTTGGCCTTGGCCACTTCACCGGCCCAGCCATCGATGGTCTTGTCCAGGTCGTTGCCGTTGCGCTGCATGGCATCGGCGAACTGGTCGCGGAACAGCTTGCCGATGTTGATGCCGTTGACGATGACGTTACGCACTTTCCATTCTCCACCCAGGTTTTCCAGGGTGTACTGCACCGGGTATACGGCGCCATTGTTGCCGGTGACCTTCATGCCTACGGACGCGCGCTTGCCGTCATCGGCTTTGGCCGGGTCTACGACGATGCCCTGGTTGTTGTACTCCAGTAGCGCGTTACCGTAGAACTGGAACAGGCTGCGCTTGAAGTTTTCCTGGAAGCGCTGCATCTGCTCGGGCGTGGCCTTGCGCGAGTACTTGACGGTCATGATGCTTCTGGAAATACCGTCGGCATCGACCACCGGCGCGAGGATCCGGTCAAGGGTGTCGTAGAAAGCTTGCGGGTTGGACTTGTACTGCTCCTTGTTGGCCTTGAGCTCACCCAACAGCTCGGTGGTGGTGCTCTGCACCACGTCGTGCGGCGACTGCGCGGCCAGGGCCATCAGGGGGAAGGCCGCCAGCAAAACCAGCAGGCCACGTCGCAGGATCGAAATCATGGAAACTCCTTAATTAGCCGGTTGCGCTTCTTTCGGTTCCTTACCAACGGAGTTGAGCAGGAACTTGCCAATCAGATCTTCCAGCACCAGTGCCGACTGGGTGTCGTGGATGGTCGCACCGTCCTTGAGCACCTGGTCTTCGCCGCCCACGCTGATGCCGATGTACTTCTCGCCAAGCAAGCCGGCGGTCAGGATCGAGGCAGTGGAGTCGGTCGGCAGGTTGTCCACCGACTTGTCCAGCTGCAGCGTCACCCGACCGGTGTAGGAATCACGGTCCAGATCGATGGCGGTAACCTTGCCGATCGTCACACCGGCCATGGTCACTTTAGCTCTGACCGTCAAACCGGCGATATTGTCGAAGTAGGCATAAACTTTATAGGTATCGCTGCTCGGGCTGGCCGACAGCCCGCTGACACGCAGGGCCAGCAGCAGCAGCGCCAGGATCCCGGCCAGGAGGAACAGGCCGACACCGATTTCCAGGGTGCGGTTTTGCATCAGAAATCTCCAAACATCAAGGCGGTCAGAATAAAGTCCAGACCCAGCACTGCCAACGAGGCGTAGACCACGGTCTTGGTGGTGGCACGGCTGATCCCTTCTGAGGTGGGCTCACAGTCGTACCCCTGGAATACGGCGATCCAGGTCGTGACGAAGGCGAACACCAGGCTCTTGATCAACCCGTTGAGCACGTCGTCGGTAAAGGAAACACTGTTCTGCATGTTGGCCCAGAACGAGCCCTCGTAAACACCCAGCCAGTCCACGGCCACCCACGAGCCGCCCCAGATGCCGACCACGCTGAATATCAGCGCCAGCAGCGGCAGCGAGATGAAACCGGCCCAAAGGCGTGGCGCGACGATGTACTTGAGCGGGTCGACGCCGATCATTTCCAGGCTCGACAGCTGCTCGGTGGACTTCATGTTGCCAATTTCAGCGGTCAGTGCGGAGCCTGCACGGCCGGCGAACAGCAGCGCCGTCACCACCGGGCCAAGTTCACGCAGCAGGGTCAGGGCGACCATCTGACCCACCGCCTGCTCCGAACCGTATTTGGTCAGGATGCTGTAGCCCTGCAGCGCCAGCACCATGCCGATGAACACCCCGGACACGACGATGATCGCCAGCGACAGCACGCCTACCGAGTACAGCTGCTTGGTCAGCAACTGGAAACCGCCGCCGATGCCGCCGCGGCCGATCAGTGCATGGAACAGGAACAGGCAGGAACGCCCCAGAACCGCCAGCACGTCGATCGCCGAGCGACCCAGCAGGCGGACACGTTCGAGTAAGGATCTTCTGCGCATCAACGCGCCCCCAGCAGGTCGGCGCGGTAATCAGGCGCAGGAAAGTGGAAGGGAACCGGGCCGTCCGGGTCGCCCTTCATGAACTGGCGAATCCGTGGGTTGTCCGACCCCATCAGCTCATCGGGCGTGCCCTGGCCCAACACCTGGCCGTCCCCCACCACATAGATGTAGTCGGCAATGCTGGCGGTTTCTGCCAGGTCGTGGGACACGACGATGCTGGTGATGCCTAACGCATCGTTGAGCAGACGGATCAGGCGCACCAGTACGCCCATGGCGATCGGGTCCTGGCCGACGAACGGTTCGTCGTACATGAGGATCTGCGGGTCCAGGGCAATGGCCCGGGCCAGCGCCACACGGCGCTTCATGCCGCCAGACAGCTCGTCGGGCATCAGGTCGATGGCACCGCGCAGCCCCACGGCCTGCAGCTTCATCAACACGATGTCACGGATCATCTCGTCCGACAGCTGGGTGTGCACGCGCAGCGGGAACGCGACGTTCTCGAACACATCGAGGTCGGTGAACAGCGCGCCGCTCTGGAACAGCACACCCATCTGCTTGCGGGCGTCGAACAGGTCGCTGCGCGACAGCGTCGGCAGGTTTTGCCCGGCAACCCATACCTCACCGCTGGAGGGGCGCAGCTGCGCGCCCATCAGGCGGAGCAACGTGGTCTTGCCGCAACCCGATGGCCCCATGATGCCGGTGACCTTGCCGCGCGGGATGCGAATGTCGACATTGCTGAAAATGCTGCGCGAACCGCGTTTGAAGGTAACCCCCTTCAACTCGACCGCGTAGGCGCTATCCACACTCATCTAGACTCCTTGCTAGTGCAGCCTCGTCCTAATGGACGCCGGCCTCCATCAGGAAGGCACACGCACCCCTGGCAGGCCGAATAGCGGCGAACTATAGCACCGCTGACAGCGCCGCCCCAAGGCCGGGCAACGAGTCGTTCAGCCCTGAGACAGGCTTTGATGACATTCGCTACAGCAATCGAAAGGGTGAGGGTTTTTGTCATTGCGCGTATAATCGCGGCCTTTTCATCAGGCATTGCTTTTTCGACATGAGCCAATCCAGCGAGCTGATCCAATCCGCCCAACGCACCCTGCGCCTGGAACTCGAGGCCGTAGAGGCCCTGCTGGCGCGCATCGACGACAATTTCGTCAAGGCCTGCGAACTGATCCAGGCCTGCAAGGGCCGGGTTGTCGTGGTCGGCATGGGCAAGTCCGGGCACATCGGCAACAAGATCGCCGCGACCCTGGCCAGCACCGGCACCCCGGCATTTTTCGTGCACCCGGCCGAAGCCAGCCATGGCGACATGGGCATGATCACCCGCGAGGATGTCATCCTTGCCCTGTCGAATTCCGGCAGCACCGCAGAGATCGTCACCTTGCTGCCCCTGATCAAGCGCCTGGGCATCAAGCTGATCAGCCTCACCGGCAACCCGGATTCGCCGCTGGCCCAGGCTGCCGAGGTCAACCTTGATGCCCGCGTCGAGCAAGAGGCCTGCCCGCTGAACCTGGCGCCCACCTCCTCTACCACTGCATCGCTGGTATTGGGTGACTGCCTGGCCATCGCCCTGCTCGAAGCCCGAGGCTTCACCGCCGAGGACTTTGCCTTCTCGCACCCGGGCGGCGCACTGGGCCGACGCCTGCTGCTCAAGGTCGAAAACGTGATGCATGCCGGCGACGAACTGCCTCAGGTACCGCGCGGCACGCTGCTCAAGGACGCGCTCCTTGAAATGTCCCGCAAAGGTTTGGGCATGACCGTGATTGTCGAAGCTGACGGCAAGCTGGCCGGGATCTTCACCGACGGTGACCTGCGCCGCAGCCTGGACCGCAACATCGACGTGCACACCACCCTGATCGATCAGGTCATGACCGTGCATGGCAAGACGGCACGTGCCGAAATGCTTGCCGCCGAAGCCCTGAAGATCATGGAAGACCACAAGATCGGGGCCCTGGTAGTGGTGGATCGCGAAGACCGCCCCACCGGTGCCTTGAACATGCACGACCTGCTGCGCGCCGGCGTAATGTAAGGAGCGATGGAATGAACCAGGACCTCATGCAACGCGGCAAGCACATCAAGCTGGCAGTGTTCGACGTGGACGGCGTGCTCACCGACGGGCGCCTGTACTTCCTCGAAGACGGCAGCGAATTCAAGACCTTCAACACCCTCGACGGCCAGGGCATCAAGATGCTCATGAATTCGGGCGTGACCACCGCGATCATCAGCGGCCGCAAGACCCCGGTGGTCGAGCGCCGCGCCAGAAACCTCGGTATCCCGCACCTGTACCAGGGCCGCGAAGACAAATTGGTCGTGCTTGACGGCCTGCTCGCCGAACTGGGCCTAAGCTATGATCAAGTAGCCTACCTGGGCGACGACCTGCCGGACCTGCCGGTCATTCGTCGGGTAGCATTGGGCATGGCCGTGGCCAACGCCGCGCCGTTCGTTCGCCAGCACGCCCACGGTGTGACCCAGGCACGCGGCGGCGAGGGAGCGGCCCGTGAATTCTGCGAACTGATCATGCAGGCCCAGGGTACCCTGGACGCTGCCAACGCCAATTACCTGTAAGGCTGCCCATGTTCAGCAAGAAAGCCCGCAATGCTGCGCTGCTCGCAGTGATCGCTGCCCTGCTGGTGGCGATCGGCTACTGGAATGTCAGCCCGGAAAGCTTCCTCGACAAGCCGGTGGCCCAGGTCGACGAAAGCGCTATCGACTACTATGCGATCAACGCCCACAGCGTGCAGTTTCTGCCCGACGGCAAACTGCAGTACGAGATGACCGCCGACAAGGTCGAACACCTCAAGGCCAGTGAAATCACCCTGCTGACCACGCCGGACTTGCACATGTACCGCGGTACCGAATACCCGTGGCATGTGCAGAGCACCCGCGCCGAGGTCAACCCGGACGGTACCGAGGTCGAACTGATCGACAAGGTACGGGTTGCCCGCACTGACGAAAAGCAGCGCGAAACCATCATTACCAGCTCACGCATGACCGTGTTCCCGCAGAAGCAATATGCGCAGACCGAGCAAGCCGTTAGAATCGACGGCGCCGGTGGCACTACTACGGGCAAAGGAATGAAAGCGTATTTGAAAGAAGGCAAGATGGACTTGCTCTCTAACGTAAGAGGACAGTATGAGGCTCGTTAAAACCCTCCCCCTTTTGCTCAGCCTGAGCGCAGCACTGGGAAGCGCGAGCGCCCTCGCCCTGCCGAACGACCGTGACCAGCCGATCCGTATCCAGGCCGACAATGCCCACCTGGACGACAAGCAAGGCGTGGCCACCTACACCGGCGACGTGATCATCACCCAGGGTTCGATGATGATCAAAGGCAACACCGTGACCATCACCCGTTCCGCCTCTGGCGACATCGACGTGGTGACCTCGGTGGGCAACCTGGCCTACTTCGAGCAGCAGCAGAGCGCGGCCAAGCCGGACAAGATGAAAGGCTGGGGCGTCACCATCCAGTACCAGTCGCAGAAGGATCTGGTGATCCTCACCGACCGTGCCAAGGTCGAGAACGAGGGCAACACCACCGAAGGCGAGAAAATCGTCTACAACACCCAGACCCAGGTGGCGACTGCGGGTCGCGGTGGCAACGTGACCACACCGCGTCAGCGTATCGACATGGTGATCCAGCCCAAGAAGAAGGCCGAGTAAATGGCAACCCTCAAAGCCCAGCACCTGGCCAAGAGCTACAAGGGGCGGCAGGTGGTACGTGACGTCAGCCTGTCGATCGACAGCGGCCAGATCGTCGGCCTGCTTGGCCCTAACGGCGCCGGCAAGACCACTTGCTTCTACATGATTGTCGGGCTGGTCCAGGCCGAGCAGGGGCGCGTGCTTATCGATAACCTCGATGTCAGCCACCAGCCCATGCACGGCCGCGCCCGCGCCGGCATCGGCTACCTGCCGCAGGAGGCCTCGATCTTCCGCAAGCTGTCGGTGGCCGACAACATCATGGCCATCCTCGAGACCCGCAAGGACCTCGACCGCGAAGGGCGCCGCAAAGAGCTGGAAAGCCTGCTGCAGGAGTTCCACATCAGCCATATCCGCGACAACCTTGGCATGAGCCTGTCCGGTGGTGAACGCCGCCGGGTCGAGATTGCCCGCGCCCTGGCCACTGCCCCCAAGTTCATCCTGCTGGACGAACCGTTCGCTGGCGTCGACCCGATTTCGGTCGGCGACATCAAGCAGATCATCCACCACCTCAAGGCCAAGGGTATCGGTGTACTGATCACCGACCACAACGTGCGCGAAACCCTGGATATCTGCGAAACCGCCTATATCGTCAACGATGGCCGCCTGATCGCCGAAGGCGATGCCGAGACCATCCTGGCCAACGATCTGGTCAAAGAGGTTTACCTGGGTCACGAGTTCCGGCTCTGACCCCGGCACATGCCTGGAGTACTGGCATATCGCCCGGAAACCGGGGTGAAAGTTGTTACAGTGCTCTAGGCAAACGCTACAATTTAAGGCATAAAACTTGCTTGATCTGGCGCCCCGGCGCCCTCGTGTAGTGGATGGCGCATGCGCGCCGGCGAACAAGGTATTAAGCCCCAGCCATGAAACCATCGCTCGTCCTAAAAATGGGCCAGCAACTGACGATGACACCGCAGTTGCAACAGGCCATCCGCCTGCTCCAGCTTTCCACCCTGGACCTCCAACAGGAAATCCAGGAAGCGCTGGAGTCGAACCCGATGCTCGAACGTCAGGAAGACGGCGACGACTTCGATAACAGCGACCCGATGGCGGACAACGCCGAGAACAAGCCGGCCGCCGAAGTCCAGGACAACAGTTTCCAGGAAAGCACCGTCAGTACCGACAACCTGGAAGACGGTGAGTGGAGCGAGCGCATCCCCAACGAGCTTCCGGTCGATACCGCCTGGGAAGACATCTACCAGACCAGCGCCAGCAGCCTGCCAAGCAACGATGACGACGAGTGGGACTTCACCACCCGCACCTCAGCCGGCGAGAGCTTGCAGAGCCACCTGCTGTGGCAACTGAACCTGGCGCCGATGTCCGACACCGACCGCCTGATCGCCGTCACGCTGATCGACAGCATCAATGGCCAGGGCTACCTGGAAGACAGCCTCGAGGAAATCTGCGCCGGTTTCGACCCGGAGCTGGATATCGAGCTGGACGAGGTCGAAGCGGTGCTGCACCGCATCCAGCAGTTCGAGCCAGCCGGCGTCGGCGCGCGCAACCTGGGCGAATGCCTGCTGCTGCAACTGCGCCAGTTGCCTGCCAGCACCCCCTGGATGACCGAAGCCAAGCGCCTGGTCACCGATTTCATCGACCTGCTCGGCAGCCGCGATTACAGCCAGCTGATGCGGCGCATGAAAATCAAGGAAGACGAGCTGCGCCAGGTGATCGAACTGGTACAGAGCCTCAACCCGCGCCCCGGCTCGCAAATCGAGTCCAGCGAGCCCGAGTACGTGGTGCCTGACGTCATCGTGCGCAAAGACAGCGACCGCTGGCTGGTGGAGCTGAACCAGGAGGCTATTCCGCGCCTGCGCGTCAACCCGCAGTACGCCGGCTTCGTGCGCCGTGCCGATACCAGCGCCGACAACACCTTCATGCGCAACCAGTTGCAGGAAGCGCGCTGGTTCATCAAAAGCCTGCAAAGCCGCAACGAAACCCTGATGAAGGTCGCCACACAGATCGTCGAGCACCAGCGCGGTTTCCTTGACCATGGTGACGAAGCCATGAAGCCGCTGGTGCTGCATGACATCGCAGAAGCGGTGGGCATGCACGAGTCGACCATTTCGCGGGTTACTACGCAGAAGTACATGCACACACCGCGTGGCATCTACGAACTGAAATACTTTTTCTCCAGCCACGTCAGCACCTCCGAAGGCGGAGAATGCTCGTCCACAGCGATCCGCGCGATCATCAAAAAACTGGTTGCGGCGGAAAATCAGAAAAAGCCATTGAGTGACAGCAAGATCGCTGGTTTACTGGAGGCACAAGGCATCCAGGTAGCCCGTCGCACCGTCGCCAAGTACCGCGAGTCCCTCGGCATCGCACCGTCGAGTGAACGCAAGCGACTGATGTAGCGCCTGAGATGTGCCACAGCGTTTGTGGGGCAGGTGCAAGACCTGCCTCTTTATGCACGGGCAACAAAGGAGAAGCTGTATGCAAGTCAATATCAGTGGACAGCATGTAGAAGTCACCCAGCCACTGCGCGATTACGTGCTTGAAAAGCTCGCCCGCGTGGAGAGTCACTTCGACAAGATCACCAACGTGCAGGTCATCATGAAAGTCGAGAAGCTGCAGCAGAAGGTCGAGGCGACCCTGCAGATTCCCGGCGGCGAAGTGGTAGCCAACGCCGAACACGAAGACATGTATGCAGCGATCGACGCCTTGGCCGACAAGCTCGACCGCCAACTGAAAAAACACAAGGAAAAACAGCAAAGCCTGCTGCAAGGTGCAGCTGCCCGCTGATCCCCCTCATCCATGATCCGACTTGAAACCATCCTGACCCCCGGCCGTTCACTCGTGAACGTGCCGGGCGGCAGCAAGAAGCGCGCCCTGGAAAAGGTCGCCACCGTCATCGCCGAACAAGTGCCAGAACTGGAGATGCAAGACGTCTTCGAAAAGCTGGTCGCCCGCGAAAAACTCGGATCGACCGGTTTCGGCAATGGCATCGCCATTCCGCACTGCCGCCTTGAAGGCTGTTCAGCGCCGGTTAGCGCCCTGCTGCACCTGGAAGCACCTATTGATTACGACGCTATCGATGGCGCGCCCGTGGACCTGCTGTTTGTACTGCTGGTACCCGAAGCCGCCACCGATGCGCATCTGGAACTGCTGCGTCAGATCGCCAGCATGCTCGATCGCAAGGAGGTCCGTGATCGCTTGCGTGCGGCCACCAGCAGTGAGGCCCTGTTCCAGGTTGTCCTGGACGTACAGAACGAGCACTGAACATGCGCCTGATCATCGTCAGCGGCCGGTCCGGCTCCGGCAAGAGCACCGCCCTCGATGTCCTGGAAGACAACGGTTTTTACTGCATTGACAACCTGCCCGCCGGGCTGCTGCCGCAGCTGGCGGAGGATGCACTGATCAACACGGAATTACTGCAACCCAAGGTTGCCGTGTCGATCGATGCACGCAACCTGCCCAGCCACCTTACGCGCTTCCCCGAGCTACTCGAAGAAGCCCGTGCGCGGAACATTCAGTGTGACGTGGTGTTCCTGGATGCCGACGAAGACATGCTGCTCAAGCGCTTCTCGGAAACCCGCCGTCGCCATCCACTGACCAATGCCAACCGTTCGCTGGCAGAAGCCATTCGCGTGGAGAGCGAGCTGCTGGGGCCAATTGCCGACCTGGCAGACCTGAAGATCGACACCACCAGCCTCAACCTGTACCAACTACGGGATTCGATCAAGCTGCGCCTGCTCAACCAGCCCGAGCCCGGCACAGCCTTTTTGGTCGAGTCGTTTGGTTTCAAGCGCGGCATGCCAGTCGATGCCGACCTGGTGTTCGATGTACGCTGCCTGCCCAACCCCTACTGGAAACCCGAGCTGCGTGAGCATTCCGGCCTTGATCAACCGGTCGCCGACTACCTGGCAGCACAGCCAGACGTCGAGGACATGTTCAATGACATTTCCAGCTACTTGCTAAAGTGGCTACCCCGCTTCGCCGCCAGCAACCGCGCCTACGTCACCATTGCTATCGGCTGCACCGGCGGCCACCACCGCTCGGTCTACATCACCGAACGCCTTGGCCAGTTGCTGCAGCAATCCCTGAAAAACGTCCAGGTCCGCCACCGCGACCTCTAAGCCCAAGGATCCGCCCCACGATGCCCGCCCGCGAAATCACCATCATCAACAAGCTGGGCCTGCATGCCCGGGCGGCAGCCAAGTTCGTCGGCGTTGCTGGCCGCTTCCCCTGCCAGGTACGGGTTGGCCGCGCACCGGACAAGCTGGTGGATGGCAAGAGCATCATGGCGGTGATGATGCTGGCGGCCGGCAAAGGCACACAGGTTCACCTGCTTACCGAGGGTGAGCAGGACAACGACGCCATGGATGCGCTGGTCGAGCTGATCAACAACTTCTTCGACGAAGGCGAATAAAAACCTGCGCGGTCCTACAGGGACCGCGCAAGCCTGATCGTGAATCAGGACATCGCCGTGTCCATCACCATCATCAGGCAGAACCCGATGCACAACCCCAGGCTGGCCAGGCGATGATGGCCGTTGCTGCGTGATTCCGGGATGATTTCCTGGGTAACCACCAGCAGCATGGCCCCCGCCGCACAGGCCAGGCCCAGCGGCAGCAGCAGTTCGGCGATGTTCACCAACCAGGCACAGATCACTGCGGCTACCGGCTCGACCAGCCCAGAAGCAGCACCGATCAGGAAGGCTTTGAGGCGCGGCATGCCCGCCCCTGCCAGCACCAGCGCAATCACCAGCCCTTCAGGCACATCCTGCAAGGCAATGCCCATGGCCAGGCTGTCGGCGTCGGCCATACCACCGCCGGCCGATACGCCAATCGCCATGCCTTCGGGAATGTTGTGCGCGATGATCGCGATGACAAACAGCCAGATGCGCGCAGCAATCACTGGCTGATTGCCGGTGCCGACCAGTGCTTCCGGCGAGGCACCCGACACCTTGAGGTCAACCAGAAACAGGCACAGCGCACCGAACATCAGGCCAAAGCTGATCAAGCCACCCGCACCCCAAGGGCTGAAACCGATGGATTGAGCGGCGTCCAGCCCCGGAATGATCAGGGAAAACGCGGTGGCCGCCAGCATTACGCCAGCGCCGAAGCCCAGCAGCGTATCGGCCAAGGCCACCGGCATGTTGCGAATGACCAGTACCGGTACCGCGCCCAGCGCCGTGCCCAGGGCGCATAATGCGCCGCCTTCCAGCGCACGCAACATGCGCGGTTCCAGGTCCAGCCAGGCAAGGCCACGCGCCACCAGCAGCGCGGTGCCAGCCAGCAAAAGCAAAGTCCCAAACGCCAGCCGAAACAGGCGCACACTGCTGACAGACATCACCTCAGAGCGCATACCGGTCCGACTCACTTAAGGGCTTCGAGGTAACGGCGTTCCACTTCGGCCCAGTCAATCACGTTGTAGAAGGCACCAATGTATTCCGGACGACGGTTCTGATACTTCAGGTAGTAGGCATGCTCCCACACGTCCAGGCCGAGGATTGGCGTGTTGCCGTGCATCAGCGGGCTGTCCTGGTTGCCACTGCTCTCGACCACCAGGGTTTTCTGCGGTGTTACGCTGAGCCAGGCCCAGCCGCTGCCAAAGCGGGTCAGTGCAGCCTTGGTGAACGCCTCCTTGAAGGCATCGAAACCACCCAGTTGCGAGGTGATGGCCTGCGCCAGCTGCCCGTGTGGGTCACCACCACCTTGCGGCGACATCACCGTCCAGAACAGGCTATGGTTGGCGTGCCCCCCACCATGGTTGGTCACAGCGCCACGCAGGTTTTCCGGTAGCTGCTTGACTGCACCCACCAGCTTTTCCACAGGCCAATCGGCCCATTCGGTGCCTTCTATGGCGGCATTGAGGCCGTTGACGTAGGTCTGGTGGTGCTTGGTGTGGTGAATTTCCATGGTCTGCGCGTCGATGTGCGGCTCCAGCGCATTGTAGGCGTAGGGCAAAGCAGGCAAGGTATGCGGCATGTCAGTGAATTCCGTAGGCATGGGTTCTGGGCGCCACGTCTGGCTGGGCAGCGAGCTCGCTGGCCCCGGTGCCGTGGCGGTTGAGCAGACGCTCGGTACGTGGGTACTGGCCGTATTCGGCGATAAAACTCAGCAGCTCGGTGTAGGTGCGTCCACTGTGACGCAGCGCTGCGTCACGCAGCGCCTGGGGTAAACGCGCCTCCTGGCTGGCCTGCAGCAGCCGCTGGTGAGCGGCAC
The DNA here is from genome assembly GCF_001320605.1 of Pseudomonas sp. NBRC 111133. Taxonomy (NCBI): domain Bacteria; kingdom Pseudomonadati; phylum Pseudomonadota; class Gammaproteobacteria; order Pseudomonadales; family Pseudomonadaceae; genus Pseudomonas; species Pseudomonas sp. NBRC 111133. The sequence goes on from NZ_BCBJ01000168.1 coordinate 26,208, forward strand.
ACAGGTAGTCGGCGCTCTCGTGCGGCTGGTTGAGGCGCAGGTGCAGGTCGGCCAGGTTGTGATGGGCGATGACGAATGCAGCCACCGCTTCGTCGACGTCATGCCAGCGCTCGAACAGCACCTGCGCCAGCGCCAGGGCTTGCAGGTAGTGTTCCCGGGCGTCGACCAACTCGCCTTGTTCGAACAGGCGGTTGGCAGTTTCCGTAGTGCGTTTCCAGTGCTGCATGGTTGTCTCCTGAGCGGTGAACGCAGTGTCAGATCCCGCCAGCGGTGAGTTTTTCTGGGTCCAGCAGTGCTTCCAGCTGGTCGCGTGACAGGTCGGTGTGTTCCAGCGCCACGTCGATGATCGGGCGGCCCTGCTTGTAGGCGGTCTTGGCGATTTCGGCAGCCTTGAGGTAGCCGATAATCGGGTTCAGCGCAGTGACCAGAATCGGGTTACGCGCCAGGGCTTCCTTGAGCTTGCCCTCGTTGACCTTGAACGTGGCGATGGCCTTGTCGGCCAGCAGATGGCTGACGTTGGCCATCAGCTCGATGCTTTCCAGCAGGTTGCGGGCGATCACCGGCAGCATCACGTTCAGCTCGAAGTTGCCGGACTGGCCAGCCACAGCGATGGTGGCGTCGTTGCCGATCACTTGGGCAGCCACCATGGCGGTGGCCTCCGGAATCACCGGGTTGACCTTGCCAGGCATGATCGAAGAGCCCGGTTGCAGACCTTGCAGCTCGATTTCGCCCAGGCCGGCGAGCGGGCCGGAGTTCATCCAGCGCAGGTCGTTGGCGATCTTCATCAGCGCCACGGCAGTGGTCTTGAGCTGGCCAGACAGCGCCACGGCAGTGTCTTGCGAGCCGATCAGGGCGAACAGGTTCTGGCCCGGGGTGAACTCGACCTGGGTCAGGCCGCTGAGCTGGCGGGCGAAACCGGCCGCGAACTGTGGGTGGGCGTTGATGCCGGTCCCCACGGCCGTGCCACCTTGGGCCAGCGCCTGCAAGCTCGGCAGGGTCGCCTCGATGTGCGCCTTGGCGGCGTTGATCTGCGCGGCCCAGCCATCCAGCACCTGGCTCATGCGCACCGGCATGGCGTCCATCAAGTGGGTTCGGCCGGTTTTCACGTACTGATGCACCTGCACCGACTTGGTCTCAATCACCTGCACCAGATGGCTCAGGGCCGGAAGCAGTTGTTCGTGCAGGGCCAGTGCAGCACTGACGTGAATGGTCGTCGGGATGATGTCGTTGCTGCTCTGGCCACAGTTGACGTGGTCGTTGGCGTTCACCGCATCACCCAGTACACGGCTGGCCAGGGTGGCAATCACCTCGTTGGCGTTCATGTTCGAGCTGGTGCCGGAGCCGGTCTGGAACACATCCACCGGGAAGTGCTGGATGAAATCCTCGGCCAGCAGTTGCTCGACCGCCTTGACGATGGCATTGCCCTGCGCGGCAGACAATTGCTCCAACTCGACGTTGGCCTTGGCGGCAGCCGCCTTGGCCAGCAACAGCGCGCGAATGAACTGGGCCGGCATGCGCTGGCCGCTGACCGGGAAGTTGTCGACCGCGCGCTGGGTCTGGGCACCGTACAGGGCCTGGGCCGGCACCTGCAGTTCGCCCATGCTGTCACGCTCGATACGGGTATCACTCATCATCAAATCCTTGCATCAGTTCATCGGGAGAAATCGACGACAGCAGGCGGCAATTGGCCAACTGCAGGGCATAGGGCTGCCAACGCTGGTTCTGTTCCTGGCGATCGAGATTGCGCAGGTCCAGCAAAGGGCGCCAGGCCTGGTCCAGGCACAGGCAGCGCCAATGCCAGGGCAGCATGCGGTCGCAGGCGGTGTCCAGTAGCAGGCGGAAGGAGGTCAGTGCCACCGTCCATGGCGAGGTCTCAGTGCAGCACACCAGGTAGCGGCCCTCGGCCAGGTAATGCTCGATCAGGCGCGGCTCGTCGGGCTCGAGCGCACAGCGGATGCGCCGGCTGAGCCAGCGCCAGTTTTCCAGGTAGGGCAGTTCGCGGAGGACGGGTTTCATGAACATCATCGCCGGGTTACTGGATAATGATATTCATTATTAAGTAATAAATATAATCACTTCAAGAAAAAGGTGATGAAACAAAAAACCCGGCGCAGGGCCGGGTCTTCTGATTTGCCAAGGTCTCTGGAACGAATTAGCTACCCGCTACAGTCATTCGCTCGATCAGCACAGAACCCGTGTGAATGTTGCTACGGGTTTCGAGATCACTACCGATCGCGACAATTTGCTGGAACATATCCTTCATATTGCCGGCAATAGTCACTTCTTGCACCGCGTGCTGGATCTCGCCGTTCTCAACCCAGAACCCTGCCGCACCTCGGGAATAATCCCCGGTCACCATGTTCAGGCCGTGCCCCATCAGCTCGGTGACCAGCAGGCCACGGCCCATGCGGCGGATCAGTGCTGCCTGGTCTTCGACACCATGGCTGACGTACAGGTTGTGCACGCCACCGGCGTTGGCGGTACTTGGCAAGCCCAGCTTGCGCCCGGAATACGTGCCCAGCAGGTACGACACCAGCTCGCCTTTGTCGACGAACGGCTTGGCATAGGTGGCCAGGCCGTCACCATCGAATGCGGCGCTGCCCAGCGCTCGAGGAATGTGCGGGCGCTCGTCGAGGGTTAGCCAGGAGGGGAACAGGCGCTGGCCAATGGTCCCTTCAAGGAACGACGATTTGCGGTAAAGATTGCCGCCGGAAATGGCCGAGAGGAAGCTGCCGAACAGGCCGCCGGCCAGCTCGGCGGAAAACAGCACCGGCACTTCGCAAGTGGGCACCGGGCGCGCGCCCAGGCGGCTGGCGGCGCGCTGGGCAGCGCGTACACCGATACTGCGCGGATCGGCGAGCAGGTTGCCCTGGCGGTTTACGTCATACCAGTAGTCGCGCTGCATCTGCCCGTCGCCTTCGGCGATCATGACGCAACTCAGGCTGTGCCGGGTCGACGCGTAGCCCCCGATGAAGCCATGGCTGTTGCCATACACGCGGCAGCCCTGGTGGGTATTGAGGGTGGTGCCGTCGGCATTGAGGATGCGTGGGTCGGCATCGAACGCCGCAGCCTCGCAGGTCAGGGCCATCTCGATGGCCTTCTCGGGCTCGATGTCCCAGTCGTGATACAGGTCCAGGTCCGGGATGTCCCGGGCCATCAACGCGGCGTCCGCCAGGCCCGAGCATTCGTCCTCGGAAGTATGCTTGGCAATGGCCAACGCCGCAGCGACGGTTTCGCGAATCGCATCCGGGCCACTGGCCGAAGTGCTGGCCGAACCTTTGCGCTGGCCAACGTAGAGGGTAATGCCAAAACCCTGGTCGCGATTGAACTCGACGGTCTCGACCTCACGCTGGCGTACCGTGGTGGACAGGCCCTGCTCCAGCGACACGGCCACTTCGCAGGCACTGGCCCCCTGGCGGCGCGCCTCGGCGATGATTGCCTCGACCTGCTCCTGCAATGCTGGCAGGTCTTTCGGACCTACGCTCTGGACTGCACTCATGGTTCTCTCCACTCAAATTCTGCGTTCGGCGTGGGTCATTCTACGACCGGGCCGGACAAGCGGCCCCCGACTGGTTATCATGGCGGCGATTTCTAGCGGACTGCCACCATGGTTGATTCAAACGACGACGCCTTCGACGGCGAAAAAAGCAAAACCCAGATCAAGCGTGAACTGCATGCGCTGGTCGAACTCGGCGAGCGCCTTACTACGCTCAAGGCCGATACCCTGGCACGCCTGCCGTTGACCGACGAGCTGCGCAAAGCACTGGCTGAAGCCAGCAAGCACACCGCTCATGGCGCCCGTAAGCGCCACATGTCGTTCGTCGGCAAGCTGATGCGCGTGCAGGACCTGGACGCCATTCACGCCTTGCTCGAACAGATGGACAGCTCGACTCGCCAGTACAACGAGCGTTTCCACAACCTGGAGCGCTGGCGTGACCGGTTGATCGACGGTAACGACGAAGACCTCGAGCGTTTCGTCAACGAGTACCCCGAAACCGATCGCCAGCAAATGCGTTCGCTGGTGCGCCATGCTCAACACGAAAAGGCCCGGAACAAGCCACCTGCCGCTGCGCGCAAGGTGTTCAAGTACATCCGCGACCTCGACGAGTTGCAGCGCGGGTTGCGCTGAACCCTTGGGGGCCGCTTTGCGGCCCCCAAAAGCCATCACGCCCCGGTACCGCCCACGGTAATCGCATCCAGCTTCAAGGTAGGCTGCCCTACCCCCACCGGCACCGACTGCCCGTCCTTGCCGCATGTACCCACTCCGCTGTCCAGCGCCAGGTCGTTACCGACCATCGACACCCGGCTCATCGCCTCAGGGCCATTGCCGATCAGGGTTGCGCCTTTTACAGGTGCAGTAATCTTGCCGTCTTCGATCAGGTAGGCCTCACTGGTCGAGAACACGAACTTGCCGCTGGTGATGTCCACCTGTCCGCCGCCCAGATTGGCGCAGTAGATCCCTTTTTTCACGGATGCGATGATTTCCTGCGGGTCGCTTTCGCCAGCCCGCATGTAGGTATTGGTCATGCGTGGCATCGGCAGGTGTGCGTAGGATTCGCGACGGCCGTTGCCGGTCACCGCCATGCCCATCAGGCGTGCGTTCAGCTTGTCCTGCATGTAGCCCTTGAGCACCCCGTTCTCGATCAACGTGGTGCACTCGGTCGGGGTACCTTCGTCGTCGACGCTCAGCGAACCCCGACGGCCCTCGAGCGTGCCATCGTCAACGATGGTGCACAGGCTCGATGCCACTTTCTCGCCGATACGGCCGCTGAAAGCCGAACTGCCCTTGCGGTTGAAGTCACCTTCCAGGCCATGGCCGACAGCCTCGTGCAACAGCACACCCGACCAGCCCGAACCCAGCACCACCGGCAAGGTACCGGCCGGAGCCGGAATCGCTTCCAGGTTCACCAGAGCCTGACGCAGCGCTTCACGGGCATAGCCCATTACCCGCTCTTCAGTGAAGAAGCGGTAGTCGGTACGCCCGCCACCGCCCTGCCCGCCGCGTTCGCGGCGGCCGTTCTGCTCGACGATGACGCTGACGTTGAAGCGCACCAGCGGGCGCACGTCGGCAGCCAGGCTGCCATCGGCCGCCGCAATCAGGATACGCTCCCAGACCCCGGCCATGCTCACACTGACCTGCTGAATTCGCGGGTCCAGGGCACGGGTGGCGGCATCGACACGCTTGAGCAGCTCGACCTTTTCGGCACGGCTCAGTACATCCAGCGGGTTGTCTGCCGCATACAGGGCAGTGACTTCCTGGCTGCGGAAGGCCTGCACCGTGCCGTTTTGACCGGCACGGGAAATGGAACGGGCGGCGCGCGCCGCCGAGGTCAGCGCCTCGAGGTTGATTGCATTGCTGTAGGCGAACCCGGTCTTTTCACCGGACTGGGCACGCACGCCCACGCCCTGGTCGAGGTTGAAACTGCCCTCTTTGACGATGCCGTCTTCCAGCGCCCAGGTTTCCGAGATCTGGCCCTGGAAATACAGGTCGGCGGCGTCGATGCCGGGGCCAGCCAACTCACCCAGCACGCTCTGCAGGCTGTCCAGGGTCAAGCCGCCTGGGGCCAGGAGCTGCTCACTGACGGTGGATAACATCTGGCTCATAGTCACTCCGCGGTGTGCGCAGGCCGCAACGCGCCCTGCGAGAAAAAGCGCCGGTGCGATACCACCGGCATGCGCGCCCGAATGGACGCTTGTTCTTCAATGTCGCGCTCGGCAAGCAGTACCGCTTCGCCTTGCGCCTGTTCTGCAACGATGCGCCCCCAAGGGTCTACAATCGCCGCATGCCCATGGGTTTCCCGTGGGCCTGGGTGGGTGCCTCCCTGCGCCGCAGCCAGCAGGTAGCACTGGGTCTCGATGGCTCGGGCGCGTACCAGTACCTCCCAATGGGCCGCGCCTGTCACTGCCGTAAAGGCAGCCGGCGCAGTGATCAGCTCCGCGCCGGCAGCACGCAGTGCGCTGTACAGCTCGGGGAAGCGCAAGTCGTAGCACACGCTCAACCCCAGCCGCCCGACCGGCGTATCAGCCACCACCACCTGAGCACCATGGGCGTAGTCGTCCGACTCACGGTAACGGCCACGGTTGTCGGCAACATCCACGTCAAACAGGTGCAGCTTGTCATAACGTGCCGCCACCTCGCCGTGTTCATCGATCAACAGCGAGCAGGCATGGGCCTTGGCCTCGGGCTGGCCGACCGGTGGCAAGGGCAAGGTACCGGCAACAATCCATAACTTGAGGTCACGGGCGGTGCGTTTCAACCATGGCAGGATCGGCCCTTCGCCCAACGCTTCGGCTCGGCCGATGGCAGCGGCATCCTTACGGCCCATGGCAGCGAAATTTTCTGGCAGCACCGCCAGCCGTGCGCCGCCCATCGCGGCCTGCTCCAACAGGGCACCGGCACGCTGCAGGTTGGCCAGCACATCGTCCTGGCTGACCATCTGGATTACCGCTGCCTTCATGGGCACTCCTAGCGGGATTTCTCGAAAGGTTTCACAAAGGTGATTCTAGGCTCTTTAACCGGTCCTTCGACACGGTAGTGCACACTGGCAAAGCGCGAAACACGGTCACCGATCAACCGATCGACCAGGAACAAGGCGCCACCTACGGCCGGCGCGCCGACAATCAGTGCCGCCAGCGGCAGGTTGTTCGTCACCGGCAGGCTCACCTGCAGGTTGGCGTCGATCCGGTCGCCTAGCATGTCCAGGGTCCCATCCAGCTCGAAATTGCTCGACGGGCCGGTCACGCTGATGGGCTCGCGGGTCACATACACCCCGTCACTGGCCACCAGCAGCCCCTTGACCCGGTCATATGCCAGGCCTTTGTCGAACAGGTCGGAGAAGTCCAGACGCAGGCGTCGGCCAATGGAGTTGAAGTTGAGCAGGCCAAATACCCGCAACGCCTGGGCGCTGCCTTCAACCTCGACGAACTGGCCGGTACGCAGTGCCGCGTCCATGCTGCCCGAGAAGCGCTTCAGCCCCACCGCAGCCGGCGAACCCGGCCAGCGGCCATCCACATCCAGGCGGAAATCGCGGCTGGTCACGGTCGGCGCAAAGCCCCAGGCCTTGAGTACATCGGCCAGGTTCTTGCCGTCCAGGCGCCCTTTGTACCAGCTGCTGGTCTTGCCTGTTTCGCCTTCCCAGCCACCGCCGCCGTCGATACGCAGGCCTTTGAAGTCGAGGTCGATATCACTGGCGCTAACACCACGCGCGGTGGGTCGCAACTTGATCGAGGCACTGCCGAACAAGTCGTCGCCGCGGTACAGCTTGTCGATGCTCAGGTCCAGCGCCGGGACCTTGCGCGGGTCGAACTCGGCCAGCGGATCGGGGCCATCCTCGGCTTGCGCCTGGGCAGGGTCGGCCGCCGGCAAACGCAAGGTTTGCATGCGCACCACCATGGGCGAACCTTTGGCATCCGGCACGCGTGCGTTGCCTATCACTTCCTTGCTGTCAAGGCGCAGGTCCCAAGCCTGGCCGCCTCGTGCCAGCCTCACCACTGCCTGATTCAGGTCCATGCCAAAGGCTTTCAACTGGCCAATGCTCAGGTCTACGCTTTGCAGGTTTTGCCGCGCGCTGCCACCGGGGTCGTCGCCCGCCAGGCGTGCTGCCTGCTCTTGCCAAGGTGCCAGGTCCAGCGCCTCCAAACGGCCACGTACCCGCAACCCTTGACCGCCCGGCAGTTGAGCGTTACCGGCGCCCAGCAGCAACTCACCGCGCCCCTGGGCCAGAGCGTCGGCCGGCGCGGAATAGGCAAAGCGGGCAAGGTCGGTGTAGGCAGCATCGAAGCGACGCTCCGTCCCCTGCAGGTTCATGCTGAAACGGCTGTCGCGGGTATCTGCCCCCGCTTTGCCGAACGGTGCCGGCAGGTCGATCGCCAGGCCCTTGAGGTTGGAAGTGACGTTCAGGCTGTTTTCCCGGCTACCCAGGTTGACCTGTAGCTGGTAAGGCAAGTCGCCGGAGGCCGGCAGGGCCTGCTTGAACTGCAGCCATTCGGTCAACGCCTTGAGCGACACCTGGCCATTGGCATTAATGCGGGTCTGCATCTGGCCGACCTGGCCTTCAGCAGTGATTTGCGCCGTTACCGGCTTGCCGAAGGCTTGCAGGCTGATGCCCTTGCCGCTCAGGCCTTTATCGAAATCAAAGCTGAAATCACCCTTCAGGCGGTTCAACTCCAGGCTCGGCGGGGCGACTTTCAGGCGCGCCTCGTTGGTGGCGAAGTCCACCTGCACTTTCGGTCGCAGCCCATGGGCCAAGGGGATATCGAGCTTGACCTTGCCCGTCAGCGGCCCTTCACCCTCCCAGCCGGCGAACATCTCACCGGTGCCGATTGGCGCTTCCTTGAGAATCTTCAGCCCGTCACCCAGGGTGCCGTCGAAGTCTCCATCCAGGTACAGGTGGCTGTGCTGGTCACCGTCGACATGCGGGATATCGACCGTCACATCGCTGACCTTGGTATCGAGCAGCACGCCGCGTTGGGCCTTGATGCGAACACCGCTGTCCTCGATGAACACATCGCCATCCACGTGCTGAACCTGCGGCCAGCCAGGCTGGAAGTCCAGGGCGGCATCACGCACCTTGAAGAACAGGCTGATACTGCGCGCTTCAGGAGCCGCGCCATGATTCAGCGAGCCCTGGTACTGGAAGTAGCCTTCATCCACCGTGCCTTTGACGATGGCGCTGCGCAACCACTCGTCGAGGGCGGGGCTGAGCACCTCGGGCAAGTACTTGGCGGTATAGCGGCCATCGCCTTCGGTCAGGCCGACGCGCAGGTCCATGTAGTCCTCGCGGCCTTCCTCGAACAACAGGCGAATCAGGAAATCACCGGCGATCTTGCCCTCTTCGCCCAGCACCTTGAGGTACGGCGCTATCAGGGTGAAACCGTCTTTGTCCAAGGCCCAGGTCAGGCGTGCATTGGCCTTCTGGTAGTGCCAGGGCTTGGCGAAGATCGGGTACAGATGCAGCATGAACGCCTCAGTATCCAACCGCAGCTCACCATGGCCCAGGTCGCCACTGATGCTGCCGCTGACGTTACCGGCAGCCGGGGCATTGTGATAGGCATCGAAACCGACCTTTTCCAGGTTGGCCTCGAACTGCAGGCGTTTGTCGCCCTCGGCTTTCGGCCGGGCCTCCAGGCGCACATTGCGCAGCGCGCCGGTTACCTTCAGGCCATCGACCACAGCCATGACTTTGTCAGGCAACGGCGCCAAAGCATCGATCAGCGGGGTCAAGGGCGTGAGGTCGAGCCGGTCGGCCTGCACCCGCCAGTTTTCATCGGCTGCGTTCTCGCCCGGGCGCTGCTGCAACTGCAAGTGCGACTCCCAGCGGGACTCGCCGATGTCCATGGCCAGGGAGTCGACCACCACATCGAAGCCTTGATCCCGGCGCTGGAACCAGGCGCCCAGGGCCAGGTTGCTCAGCGTGGCAGCCTTGCGGCCGGTATAGGCACCCCGCAGTTCAGGCGCATTAAGCCGCACCACAGCCTGCTGCAACTGCCCTTTGCGCCAATCGACCCAGAACTCGCCGCCCGCTCGCAACGCGTCAGCTTGCCACTCACCGAGCAGGCGTGGTGGCAACCAGCGCGCCCAGTCACTTTGCGGCAGGCTCAGGTAGGCCTCCACCTGGCCATCACGCCAGGCCTTGGCTGACACACGGCTTTGCAGGTTCAGCGACAGAGGCTGGCCATCGGGCAAGGTGGCGCGCAACTCCAGCACTTGCCGTGAAGCACCCGCCTTCAGGCCGGCGCTGACATAGGTGAGGGTGAGCGGGTCACGCTGCCAGGGGTGCAAGGTGACCTGGCTGTCGAACACATCGACGCGGCCCAATTGACGCAGGCGCTGCAGCAGGTCGGCGGGGTCGAGTGGTGCGTCGTCTTTTTTCGGCAGGCCTTCGAGGTTCCAGGCGCCCTGCTCGTTCTCGCGCAAGATCAGTTGCAGGCCGCCCAGCTGAATACGCGCCAGGCGCACTTCACGGGCGGTAAGGCTGGCCCAGACATCAGGCACCACCTTCACGTCATCCAGGCGCAACGCCGTAGCGCCTTCGCCCAGTTGCAGGTCGCGCACCCGCAGCACCGGAGCCAGCCCGCTCCAGCGGCCCTCAAGGGCACCGACATGCACCGGCAGGCCCAGCGCCTGCTCGGCCTTGCTTTCCACATCGGCGCGGTACTCGGCCACCAGCGGCACCAGTTCGCGACCGAGGCTGACATACAGCGCCACCAATACCGCCAACAGGGCGCATAAGCCCAGCCCCCAGCGGGTCAAGGCGACAAGAACGCGGGTCAGACGTCCCATGGCCATGGCCCTCCAAGTCGTTTATCCATGATGGCCGGTAGCGGCGGTTTTGCCAGCCCGACCATCCTGCGGCGTGTTCTGGAAGAACTCAGAGCAGCACCACGTCGTATTGTTCCTGCGAATACATCGACTCAACCTGGAAGCGAATGGTTCGACCGATGAAAGCCTCCAGCTCAGCGACGTTGCCAGATTCTTCATCCAGCAGCCGGTCGACCACCTTCTGGTTGGCCAGTACACGGTAGCCCTCAGCCTGATAGGCCCGGGCCTCACGCAGGATCTCACGGAAGATCTCGTAACAAATGGTCTCGGGGGTTTTCAGCTTGCCGCGCCCCTGGCAGGCCAGGCACGGCTCACACAGCACCTGCTCCAGGCTTTCACGGGTGCGCTTGCGGGTCATCTGCACCAGGCCCAGCTCGGTAATACCGATGATGTTGGTTTTGGCGTGATCACGCTCCAGCTGTTTTTCCAGGGTGCGCAGCACCTGGCGCTGGTGCTCTTCATCTTCCATGTCGATGAAGTCGATGATGATGATGCCGCCGATGTTGCGCAGGCGCAGTTGCCGGGCAATGGCAGTGGCGGCTTCCAGGTTGGTCTTGAAGATGGTCTCTTCCAGGTTGCGATGACCGACGAACGCGCCGGTGTTCACATCGATGGTGGTCATTGCTTCGGCCGGATCGACCACCAGGTAGCCACCCGACTTGAGCGGCACCTTGCGCTCAAGCGCACGCTGGATCTCGTCTTCAACGCCGTACAGGTCGAAGATCGGTCGCTCGCCCGGGTAGTGCTCGAGGCGGTCGGCGATTTCCGGCATCAGTTCGCCAACGAACTGCATGGTTTTCTGGAAGGTTTCCCGCGAGTCGATACGGATCTTCTCGATTTTCGGGTTGACCAGGTCACGCAGCGTGCGCAGGGCCAGGCCCAGGTCTTCGTAGATGACCGTGGGCGCACCGCACGTCTTGATCTGGGTGCCAATCTGCTCCCACAGGCGACGCAGGTAGCGGATGTCTTGCAGAATTTCTTCAGCGCGCGCGCCTTCTGCGGCGGTACGCAGGATAAAGCCACCGGCATCCTTGATGTTTTCGCTTTCCATGCAGTCGCTGACCACCTGCTTGAGGCGATCACGCTCGGCTTCGTCTTCGATCTTCAGCGATATGCCAACATGGCTGCTGCGGGGCATGTACACCAGATAGCGCGAAGGGATCGACAACTGGGTGGTCAGGCGCGCGCCCTTGGTGCCGATCGGGTCTTTGGTCACCTGCACCACCAAGGCCTGGCCTTCGTGGACCAGGGCGGTGATGTTCTCGACCGCCGAGCCTTCGCGCTGGGAAATTTCCGAGGCATGGATGAACGCCGCGCGCTCCAGGCCGATGTCGACGAAGGCCGCCTGCATGCCCGGCAGCACGCGCACCACCTTGCCCTTGTAGATATTGCCAACGATGCCACGGCGCTGGGTGCGCTCGACGTGCACCTCCTGCAGTACCCCGTTTTCCACCACCGCCACGCGTGACTCCATCGGGGTGATGTTGATCAGGATCTCTTCACTCATGGCACGTTCTCGTCAAGGATGTTCGGTAATGATGGATCGCAGTGGGGTGGCTGGCTAGCGCGGCGCTGATACTCCGTGTTGCTGCCAGCACGCGATGGAAAACGCATCCAGCAGGCGCGCAGTTTCGAATAGGGGCAGGCCAACCACGGCCGAGTAACTGCCCATCAGTTCCCTGACGAAGACTGCGCCCAGGCCCTGGATGGCGTAGCCGCCGGCTTTGTCATGGGGCTCACCGGTGGCCCAGTAGCGCTGCGCTTCTTCTGGGCTGATGGCACGGAAATAGACATGAGTACCTACGCACACGTCCAGGCAGCGAGCGCCGTCGGTCACGGCCACGGCGGTGATCACCTGATGATGGTCATCTGACAGCTGCGCGAGCATGGCCAGCGCGTGTTCGCGGTCACGGGGCTTGCCAAGGATCTGGCCGCCAATCGACACCACGGTATCGGCACCCAGCACCACACCTGGGCCGTTGAGCCCGGCCAAGCCGGCAGCAGCCTTCGCACGGGCAAGGCGCAGGGCGTACTCGGAGACGCCTTCATCCGGCAGCGGGGTTTCGTCGACAGAGGCACTGACAACGGAAAAGTCGACGCCGATCTGAGCTAACAGTTCGCGCCGACGGGGTGAGCCAGAAGCCAGGTAAAGCGGGGTCATCGGACATCTCCCTGTCAGTGGCACCGTGGCCGTCAATTGATGTGCAGGCGTCGGCGTGCGTCGCGCAAGGCAAAGCTTATCCATGGCCAGAGCAGTGCACTGATCACGGCCGACCAGACCAGTGCCAGGGTCGGCAGGCGGTTACCGGTGAGCGCGCTGAGCCACAGCTGAACCAGCTGGGCGATACCGAACACCACCAGGATCACCAGGCTCTGCTGCCACATGGGGAACATGCGCAAACGCTGTTGCAGTGACAGCACGAGGAAGGTGATCAGGGTGAGAATAAGCGCGTTTTGCCCAAGCAGGGTACCGTAGAGCACATCCTCGGCCAGGCCAAGCACGAATGCCGTGGTCATGCCGACTTTGTGCGGCACGGCGAGGGTCCAGAACGATACCAGCAAGGCCAGCCACATGGGGCGGAACACTTCCATGAACTGAGGCATGGGCGACACGCTGAGCAGCAGGCCGATGGCGAAGGTCAGCCAGATGAACCAGCCGTTGTTGCGGCGCGACGCTGCCATCACGGCCTCCTGGGTTGAGCGGTTGCCGCTGGCGCCGCAGCCGGTGTGGCAGGTTGCGCTGCGGGTGTGGCGGGCTTGGTCACTGCCGGCGCGGCCTGCTCGGGTGCGGCTGTGCCCTGCCCGGCTGCCGGCGCCCCCTTGCGATCGGCCTCTTCCTGAGCGATGGCGGCATCGGTGGCGCGCTCTTCAGGGGTGCGGCGATCACTGAACACCAGCAACATGTAGCGGCTTCGGTTCAGCGCGGCAGTAGGGATGGCACGCACGATAGCAAACGGCTGGCCGGAGTCGTGGATCACTTCGTTGACCGTGGCAACGGGGTAGCCAGCCGGGAAACGCTGGCCCATGCCGGAGCTGACCAGCAAATCCCCTTCCTTGATGTCTGCCGTATCGGCCACGTGACGCAGCTCCAGCCGCTCGGGGTTGCCGGTACCGCTGGCAATGGCGCGCAGGCCGTTACGGTTGACCTGTACCGGAATGCTGTGGGTGGTATCAGTGAGCAGCAGCACCCGTGAGGTGTAGGGCATCAACTCGACCACCTGGCCCATCAGGCCACGCGCATCGAGTACCGGCTGGCCCAGGAACACGCCGTCACGCTCACCCTTGTTGATCAGGATACGGTGGGTGAATGGGTTGGGGTCGACACCGATCAGTTCGGCCACCTCGACCTTTTCGTTAACCAGTGCCGATGAGTTGAGCAACTCGCGCAGGCGCACGTTCTGCTCGGTGAGGGCTGCCAGCTTCTGCAGGCGCCCCTGCAACAGCAGGGCTTCGGTCTTGAGTTTCTCGTTTTCGGCAATCAGCTCGTTGCGGCTGCCGAACTGCCCCGCCACCCCTTGCCAGACACGCTGCGGCAGGTCGGTGATCCAGTAGGATTCCATGAGCACCAGGCCCATTTGGCTGCGCACAGGTTTAAGCAGGTCGAAACGCGCGTCGACAACCATCAACGCGACCGACATCACTACCAGAACAAGCAGGCGCACGCCCAGCGAAGGGCCCTTGGAGAAAAGCGGTTTAATGGGCCGTTCCTCGTGGACGACTCAGGAGGTCATTGGACATGGGACAACGCACCAGCCTGGTTGCGGGTTGACGGATACGGCGCCCTGAACGGGCGCCAGCCCAGCACATACAGGTAGCACTGTGCGTACTGCCTGTAAACCGGGCGCTCGCGAACAGCAAGTGGGATCACTCGCTGGAGAGCAGGTCCATCGCGTGCTTGTCCATCATCTCCAGAGCGCGACCGCCGCCACGGGCGACACAGGTCAGCGGGTCTTCGGCGACGATCACCGGCAGGCCGGTTTCCTGGGCCAGCAGCTTGTCGAGGTCACGCAGCAGCGCGCCACCGCCGGTCAGCACCAGGCCACGCTCGGCGATGTCCGAAGCCAGCTCAGGCGGCGACTGCTCCAGAGCGCTCTTGACCGCCTGGACGATGGTCGCCAGCGATTCCTGCAGCGCTTCGAGCACTTCGTTGGAGTTCAGGGTGAAGGCACGCGGTACGCCCTCGGCCAGGTTACGGCCACGCACGTCGACTTCGCGCACTTCGCCGCCCGGGTAGGCGGTACCGATTTCCTGTTTGATGCGCTCGGCGGTGGACTCACCGATCAGGCTGCCGTAATTGCGGCGCACGTAGGTGACGATGGCTTCGTCGAAGCGGTCGCCGCCAACGCGGACGGATTCGGCATAAACCACGCCGTTCAGCGAGATGAGGGCGATTTCAGTGGTACCACCACCGATATCGACGACCATCGAACCGCGGGCTTCTTCAACCGGCAGGCCGGCACCGATGGCAGCAGCCATGGGCTCTTCGATCAGGAACACTTCACGGGCACCGGCACCCAGGGCCGACTCGCGAATGGCGCGGCGCTCCACCTGGGTCGACTTGCACGGCACGCAGATCAGCACACGCGGGCTTGGCTGCAGGAAGCTGTTCTCGTGAACCTTGTTGATAAAATATTGCAACATTTTTTCGCACACGCTGAAGTCGGCGATGACGCCGTCCTTCATCGGACGAATGGCAGCAATGTTGCCAGGCGTACGGCCCAGCATGCGTTTGGCTTCGGTACCGACGGCGACAACGCTTTTCTGGTTGCCATGGGTACGGATGGCAACAACCGAGGGCTCATTCAGGACGATACCGCGCTCACGCACGTAAATAAGGGTGTTGGCAGTACCCAGGTCGATGGAAAGATCGCTGGAAAACATGCCACGCAGTTTCTTGAACATGGGAAAGTGACCCTGGGGAAAGCGTGGGTAAAAAAGTGCGGCAAACTCTAACAATGGCAGGGATTTTGGGCAAGGAGCCAATATGTTAAATTGGCTGTTTTTCCGAGCACGCCAGCAGAAATTCGCGGCCGTTAGACCGTCAGAAAGCTGACATGTTCCTCACTGCGGACCCAAATTCCGTTCTTTGTTTCCCCTGGAGATCCCCATGGCGCTTGAACGCTGCGACGTGGAAAAGATCGCCCATCTGGCCCGCCTGGGCTTGAATGATGGCGAACTGCCACGCATTACTGACGCCCTGAACAGCATTCTCGGGCTGGTCGACCAGATGCAAGCGGTCGATACCACTGGCATCGAACCCCTGGCCCACCCCCTGGAGGCCAGCCAGCGCCTGCGCCCCGACCAGGTCACCGAAAGCAACCAGCGCGATGCCTACCAGGCAATCGCGCCGTCGACCGAAAGCGGTCTGTACCTGGTTCCCAAAGTCATCGAGTAAGGGATAGAGCCTGCCATGCATCAATTGACCCTGGCCGAGATCGCCCGCGGACTCGCCGACAAGTCGTTTTCTTCCGAAGAGCTGACCGGCGCCCTGCTGGCGCGCATCAAGCAGCTCGACCCGCAGATCAACAGCTTCATCAGCGTCACCGAAGACCTGGCCCTGGGCCAGGCGCGTGCCGCCGACGCCCGTCGCGCCGCTGGCGAAACCGGCGCGCTGCTGGGTGCACCCGTCGCCCACAAGGACCTGTTCTGCACCAACGGTGTACGCACCAGCTGCGGCTCGAAGATGCTCGACAACTTCAAAGCACCGTATGACGCCACCGTGGTCGCCAAGCTGGCCGAAGCCGGCATGGTCACCCTGGGCAAGACCAACATGGACGAGTTCGCCATGGGTTCGGCCAATGAATCCAGCCACTACGGCGCGGTGAAGAACCCGTGGAACCTTGAACACGTTCCGGGCGGTTCGTCGGGTGGTTCGGCCGCTGCCGTGGCTGCACGCCTGCTGCCGGCCACTACCGGCACCGACACCGGCGGCTCGATCCGCCAGCCGGCAGCACTGACCAACCTCACCGGCCTCAAGCCGACGTACGGTCGCGTTTCGCGCTGGGGCATGATCGCCTACGCCTCCAGCCTCGACCAGGGTGGCCCGCTGGCCCGCACGGCCGAGGACTGCGCCCTGCTGCTGCAAGGCATGGCCGGTTTCGACGTCAAGGACTCCACCAGCATCGAAGAGCCGGTGCCGGACTACAGCGCCAACCTCAACGCCTCGCTCCAGGGCCTGCGCATCGGCCTGCCGAAGGAATACTTCGGCGCCGGCCTCGACCCGCGCATCGCCGACCTGGTCCAGGCCAGCGTCAAGGAGCTGGAAAAGCTCGGCGCCGTGGTCAAGGAAATCAGCCTGCCGAACATGCAGCACGCCATCCCGGCCTACTACGTGATCGCTCCGGCTGAAGCCTCCTCCAACCTGTCGCGCTTCGACGGCGTGCGCTTCGGCTACCGCTGCGAAGCACCGAAGGACCTCACAGACCTGTACAAGCGCTCCCGTGGCGAAGGCTTCGGTGTTGAAGTACAGCGCCGTATCATGGTCGGGACCTACGCCCTGTCGGCCGGCTACTACGACGCCTACTACGTGAAGGCGCAGCAAATCCGCCGCCTGATCAAGAACGACTTCATGGCCGCCTTCAACGACGTCGACCTGATCCTCGGCCCGACCACGCCAAACCCGGCCTGGAAGCTTGGCGCCAAGAGCAGCGACCCGGTCGCCGCCTACCTGGAAGACGTCTACACCATCACCGCCAACCTGGCGGGCCTGCCGGGCCTGTCGATGCCAGCCGGCTTCGTCGATGGCCTGCCGGTCGGCGTGCAACTGCTGGCGCCGTACTTCCAGGAAGGCCGCCTGCTCAACGTCGCGCACCGCTACCAGCAAGTGACCGACTGGCACACCCGCGCCCCCAACGGCTTCTGAGGAATTCACACATGCAATGGGAAGTTGTGATCGGGCTGGAAATCCACACTCAGCTCGCCACCCAGTCGAAGATCTTCTCCGGCAGCGCCACCACCTTTGGCTCCGAGCCGAACACCCAGGCCAGCCTGGTTGACTTGGGGATGCCCGGCGTACTGCCGGTGTTGAACCAGGAGGCCGTGCGCATGGCGTGCATGTTCGGCCTGGCCATCGATGCCGAAATCGGCAAGCGCAATGTGTTCGCGCGCAAGAACTACTTCTACCCGGACCTGCCCAAGGGTTACCAGATCAGCCAGATGGACCTGCCGATCGTCGGCAAGGGCCACCTGGACATCGCCCTGGAAGACGGCACCATCAAGCGCATCGGGGTCACCCGCGCGCACCTTGAGGAAGACGCCGGCAAGAGCCTGCACGAAGACTTCAGCGGCTCCACCGGCATTGACCTGAACCGCGCCGGCACACCACTGCTGGAAATCGTCTCCGAGCCTGACATGCGCAGCGCCAAGGAGGCCGTGGCCTACGTCAAGGCTATCCACGCACTGGTGCGCTACCTGGGCATCTGCGACGGCAACATGGCCGAAGGCTCGCTGCGTTGCGACTGCAACGTGTCGATCCGCCCGAAAGGCCAGGCCGAATTCGGCACCCGCTGCGAGATCAAGAACGTCAACTCGTTCCGCTTCATCGAGCGCGCGATCAACAGCGAAATCCAGCGCCAGATCGACCTGATCGAAGACGGCGGTAAGGTGGTGCAGGAAACCCGCCTGTACGACCCGAACAAGGACGAAACCCGCTCCATGCGCAGCAAGGAGGAAGCCAACGACTACCGTTACTTCCCCGACCCGGACCTGCTGCCGGTGGTCATTGAGGACAGCTTCCTCGAAACCGTACGCGCCGGCCTGCCGGAACTGCCACCGCAGAAGGTCGAGCGCTTCCAGAGCCAGTACGGCCTGTCGGCCTACGACGCCAACGTGCTGGCGTCGAGCCGCGAACAGGCTGACTACTTCGAAGAAGTGGTCAAGATCGGTGGCGATGCCAAGCTGGCCGCCAACTGGGTCATGGTCGAGCTGGGCAGCCTGCTGAACAAGCTGGGTGTCGAAATCGACCAGGCACCGGTCAGCGCCGCACAGCTGGGTGGCATGCTGTTGCGCATCCGCGACAACACCATCAGCGGCAAAATTGCCAAGACTGTGTTCGAGGCCATGGCCGCCGGTGAAGGCGATGCCGACAGCATCATCGAGAGCAAAGGCCTGAAGCAGGTCACCGACACCGGTGCGATCGACAAGATGCTCGACGAGATGCTGGCAGCCAATGCCGAGCAGGTCGAACAGTACCGCGCGGCCGATGAAGCCAAGCGTGGCAAGATGTTCGGCTTCTTTGTCGGTCAGGCAATGAAAGCCTCCAAAGGCAAAGCCAACCCGGGGCAGGTGAACCAATTGCTCAAGGCCAAGCTCGAAGGGTGATTGTTTTACCCCTGTAGTCCTGCGAGGGCTTCGCCCTCGTTCGCGAGCAAGCTCGCTCCCACAGTTACAGCGCCGCTGTCACGGGCGGTGATATACCTGTGGGAGCGGGCTTGCCCGCGAATGGCCACACCGGAGCATTTAAATTGCTGAAACGATCACTGAGCACCCTTGCCCTCTTCTCCTTGCTGGCCGGCTGCGCCAGCCACGACATCGACCCACGCGGTTATGACAAAACCGGAACCGCCTCCTATTACGGTTCACGCCACCACGGCAAGCGCACCGCCAGCGGCGAACCCTTCAACCAGCATGGCCTCACCGCCGCCCACCGCAGCCTGCCTTTCGGCACCCGCGTACTGGTGACCAACATGGCCAACCAGCGCAGTGTGGTGGTACGCATCAACGACCGTGGCCCACATACCCGCGGCCGGCTGATCGACCTGTCACGCGCCGCCGCAGAAAAAATCGGCATGCTCCGTAGCGGAACAGCGCGCGTGCGAGTACAAGGGCTTAGCGACTGACGCGACAGGAGTCCGACCATTTTCGACCTGGCCACCCTTCCCACCTTCAGCCTCCTGCAACTGGGCATCGCCCTGGTGTTGCTGGTTGGCGGCGCCGAGTTGCTGGTGCGCGCCGCGCTGCGCCTTGCCCAGCGCCTTCACGTACGCCCACTGATCATCGGCCTGAGCCTGGTGGCCTTCGGCAGTACCGCGCCACAACTTACCGTAAGCCTGCAGGCTGCCTACCAGGGCGCGCCGGACGTGGCGGTGGGCAGCGTAATCGGCAGCAATATCTTCAACGTGCTGGTCATTCTTGGCCTGGCCGCGCTGATCATTCCCCTGCGCGTGTCGCGCCAACTGGTGCGCCTGGACATTCCGCTGATGATCATCGCCAGCGGCCTGGTCTATGCGCTGTCTGCCAACGGCCACCTGGGCCGGGTTGAAGGGGGGCTGTTGCTTCTGGGCCTGGGCGGTTACCTGGCGATGCTCTGGCACCAGTCGCGTCACTATGCCCGTACCTACCCTGCCCCGGACAGCGCAAAAACCGGTGCCGGGCGCTTCTGGTCCGGCACGCTGCTGCAGGTGCTGGCCGGCCTTGGCTTGCTGAGCCTGGCGGGCCACCTGCTGCTGGAGGCCGCTGTGGAGGTTGCCACCGACCTGGGCCTGTCCGAACGCATCATTGGCCTTACCGTTGTCGCCATCTGCACCTCCCTGCCTGAGCTGGCCGCCGCGCTGATTGCCGCCCTGCGCGGCGAACGGGAAATCGCCGTGGGTACGGTGATCGGCAGCAACCTGTTCAACCTGCTGGCTGTATTGGGCCTGACCGCACTCGTCACGCCCGAGCCGCTGTCGATTTCACCCAATGCGCTGTCTTTCGACCTGCCAGTGATGCTCGGCGTTGCGGCACTGAGCCTGCCGGTGTTTTATTCCGGCTATCGCGTCACCCGTGCCGAAGGCCTGGTATTCCTTTGCCTGTACCTAGCCTACGGCCTGCACGTAGCAGCCTTTACCATGGGGATGCCGCTGGCTGGTCGACTTGAACATTTGATGCTGTTCTATGTACTGCCGGTGCTCGCCGTGGTGCTGCTGTTCACCACTGTGCGCGCCTGGCGTCGCCAACACTAAGGAAAACAACATGGCTGATAGCAACAAGACCGGCGAACAGATTCGCCGCCAGGTAATGGGCGATGCATTCGTCGACCGCGCACTGGGCAATGCCACCGACTTTACCCAGCCGCTACAGGACTTTGTCAATGAACATGCCTGGGGCAGCGTATGGGCCCGCGAGGGGCTACCACTGAAGACCCGCAGCCTGATTACCCTGGCCACGCTGACAGCACTCAAGTGCCCGCAAGAGCTCAAGGGGCATGTGCGCGGGGCATTGAACAATGGCTGTACGGTGGAGGAGATTCGCGAGGCGTTGCTGCATTGCGCAGTGTATGCGGGAGTGCCGGCAGCAATTGATGCCTTCAGGGCGGCACAGGAAGTGATCGACAGCTATCAGTAGTTGCCTGCACCGGCCTCTTCGCGGGCAAACCCGCCAAGAGGCCGGCACTGCCTTACTTGGCTTGGCGAGCCTTCTTCATCTTGAAGGCCACCCACAGCACCAGGATCCACCCTGGGATCAGCATCACCGAAATGCGGATCGGCGGCGTCAGGTACATCACCACCAGAATCAGCACGATGAACGCCAGGCACAGGTAGTTGGTCAACGGGTGCCCCCAGCTCTTGTAGAACGGGGTAATGCCTGCGGCCAGCTTGGCCTTGCGGAATTTCAGGTGGGTAATACTGATGCTCGCCCAGTTGATGACCAATGCCGACACCGCCAAGGCCATCAGCAAGCCAAAAGCCTCACCCGGCATCAGGTAGTTGATCACCACGCACAGGCCGGTGGCAAAGGCCGACACACCCAATGCAGTCAGCGGCACGCCGCTGCGGCTCACTTTCAGCAATTGACGCGGCGCGTCACCCTGGCTGGCCAGGCCGAACAGCATGCGGCTGTTGGCATACACACAGCTGTTGTACACCGACAGCGCGGCCGTCAGCACCACGATGTTGAGGATGGTCGCTACCAGGTCGCTGTCCAGCTCGTGGAAGATCATCACGAACGGGCTGCCGCCCTGCACCACCTTCTGCCACGGGTACAGCGACAGCAGCACCGCCAGGGCACCGATGTAGAAGATCAGGATGCGGTAAACCACCTGGTTGGTGGCCTTGGGAATGCTCTGGCGAGGGTTGTCAGCCTCGGCAGCGGTGATACCCACCAGCTCCAGGCCACCGAACGAGAACATGATCACCGCCAGCGCCATCACCAGGCCAGTGACACCGTTAGGGAAGAAGCCGCCGTATTGCCACAGGTTGGCCACGCTGGCATCCGGGCCGCCATGGCCGCTGCTCAGCAGCCAGGCGCCAAAGCCGATCATGCTGACGATGGCGACCACCTTGACCAGGGCGAACCAGAACTCCATCTCGCCGTAGACCTTTACCTGGGTCAGGTTGATGAGGTTGATCACCACGAAG
This sequence comes from Pseudomonas sp. NBRC 111133, assembly GCF_001320605.1. Classification (NCBI taxonomy): domain Bacteria; kingdom Pseudomonadati; phylum Pseudomonadota; class Gammaproteobacteria; order Pseudomonadales; family Pseudomonadaceae; genus Pseudomonas; species Pseudomonas sp. NBRC 111133. Next base: position 47,865 of record NZ_BCBJ01000168.1, read on the forward strand.
AAGATCGCTGCCGTGGCCCAGGTCGGGAACTCTGGCCACCAGTACTGCACGTAGATACCCACCGCAGTCAGCTCGGCCATGCCGACCAGCACGTACACCACCCAGTAGTTCCAGCCCGACACGAAGCCGGCGAACTCGCTCCAGTACTGGTGGGCGAAGTGGCTGAAGCTGCCGGCGACCGGCTCTTCCACCACCATTTCGCCCAACTGGCGCATGATCAGGAAAGCCATCAGGCCAGCGATGGCATAACCCAGCAGAACGGAAGGGCCGGCCAGCTGAATGGTCTGGGCGATACCCAGGAACAACCCGGTACCGATGGCCCCACCCAGCGCGATCAGCTGGATATGGCGATTCTTCAGCCCGCGCTGTAACCGCTCGGGCGTGCTCTGGTCTTGCATGAAGTGTCCTTTAGCTCAGTGAGGCTGTGTTTTTTGTGTTGTTTGCAGTCAAGGATCTAGATCCATCCGCCCCACTGCAAGATGAAAATGCCGATATTGGTGGTGATCGCCGCCATTAGCGTGGTAATTACGATGATCGACGCTGCCAGCTCATGGTTACCATTGGCCGCTCGCGCCATCACATAGCTGGCGGCGGCGGTCGGACTGCCGATGTACAGGAACAGGATACCCAGCTCCGCACCCCGGAAACCGCACAACCATGCGCCAAGGGTACCGAGCAGTGGCAGCCAGACCATCTTCACCAGGCTGGCATCGATGGCCAGCCTGCCACTGTCGCGCAACGCCGCCAGCGACAGTGTGCCGCCAATGCAGATGAGCGCCAGCGGCAGGGTCATCTGCGCCAGGTAATCGCCCGAGGTCAGCAGCCAGTTGGGCAGCGGCACCTGGCCGTAAGCCATGGGCGTGGCTACCAATACGCTAATGATCAACGGGTTGCTGAAAATGCTCTTGCAGATGCTCCACGGGTCGGACTTGAGGTCCGGGCTGTACACCGCCAGTACCAATGCCGACAGCGAGTTGTACATGAGGATGACCAGGCCGGCGAGCACCGCCCCCAAGGAAATACCATAGTCACCGTACAGGCTGGCGGCCAAGGCCAGGCCGATCACGCCGTTATTGCCGCGAAACGCGCCCTGGGTATAGATGCCGCGCTCTGCCAGCGGGCTGCGCCAGATGGCCAGGCCCCAGGCGATGGCGAAACCGACCAGGGTGGCGACGATAAAGTAGAGGATGACACCCGGTTTTACCGCAGAGGCCAGGTCGGCGTGGTAAATGCCGAGAAACAGCAGCGCCGGCATGCAGACGTTGAACACCAGTTGCGAGGCGACGCGATTGAAATTGTCATCGATCAGATGGATGCGTTTGAGCAGTACGCCCATGAACAGCATGGCGAAGACCGGTGCCGTGATGTTCAGCGTCTGGATAAGAAGGGCGAGCATGCGCAAGCGATCCTGGAGGGGGTTGCCGTTAGGGGGCTAATGATACGCCAACGGCTGGGATTTGCGGGGATCGCGGGGTGTTATAGAGAAATTTCTGTCAGTGCCGGCCCTTTCGCGACGGTTCGGTGCGAAGGGGCCAGCACTGCCAATAAAGAATCAGCGCCGAACCGGCCGCTTCTGCAATTTGCGCTGCAAAGTCCGCCGGTGCATGCCCAGCGCCCGCGCAGTGGCCGAGATGTTGCCCTCGTGCTCATTCAACACGCGCTGGATGTGCTCCCACTGCAGGCGGTCGACCGACATCGGGTTTTCCGGCACCAGGGTATCCAGGTCGGTGTGCTCCGACAGCAGCGCCGCCAGCACATCATCGGCATCGGCCGGCTTGCACAGGTAGTTGCAGGCGCCCCGCTTCACCGCCTCCACCGCCGTGGCAATGCTCGAGTACCCGGTCAGGATCACCACGCGCATTTCCGGGTCCAGTTCCAGCAGCTTGGGCAGCAGCACCAGGCCCGAGTCACCGTCCATCTTCAGGTCCAGCGTGGCGTAGTCCGGCAGGTCCTGCTGGGCCAGGATCAAGCCCTCCTCGGCAGAACTGGCAGTGCTCACGCGGAAACCGCGGCGGCTCATGGCCCGGGCCATGACCCGGGTGAAGGTGGCATCGTCATCCACCAGCAGCAGGTGCGGCAGCTCTTCGCTTTCGACCTGGTTTTCTTCGCTCATCATTCATCTCCTCGCTTGCCATAGGGCAGGCGCAGTTCGGTCAGGGTGCCACCCTGTTCATGACTATAGAGTTTCACCGAACCGCCCGCACGGGTCACGCTGGCCTTGCTCAAGAACAGGCCAAGGCCGAAGCCTTTGCCTTTGGTGGTAATGAAGGGTTTGCCGATGGCTTCGGCAATGGCCGGCGGCACGCCCGGGCCGTGGTCGCGGATGCTGATGACGATGTCGTGGGCGTCCCAGTCCAGGCGCACCTCCAGGTCATCGGGGCAGGCATCGGCGGCATTGTTCAACAGATTCAGCAACGCCTGGGTCAGGTCCGGTGGCGGAGTCAGGCGCGGCACTTTGCCGTCGCGCAGGCGCTGGAAGCGGTAACTGGCTTCCGGGCGCATCAAGTGCCAACGGTTCAGCGCCTCGTCCAGCCAGGCGGTCACGTCCTGCTCCACGATAGCAAGGCGGCGGTTGGCTTCGGCGGCACGCACCAGCTGCTGCAACGTCTCTTTGCACAGTTTTACCTGGTCTTGAAGGATTTGCAGGTCTTCTTGCAGCAACGGGTCGGCGTGGTCCTGGCGCATTTCATTCAGTAGCACGCTCATAGTCGCCAACGGCGTGCCCAGTTCATGGGCAGCGCCAGCGGCCTGGGTGGCCACGGCCAGTAGCTGCTCGTCTCGCAGGCTTTCTTCCCTGCGCTCGGAACGCAGTTGCTCCTGGCGGCGCAGCTCTTCGGCCATGCGCGCGGCAAAGAAGGTGATCACCGCTGCGGCCAGGGCAATACTGAGCCACATGCCGTACACCTGCATCTTGTCCCGCGCCATCGGCAGGCCTTCGAGCGGGTAGAACTGCACCAGCAGCAGGCTGTAGGCCGTCAGGGCAATGCCCGAAAGAATCAGCGAATACAGCCACGGCAAGGTCACCGCAGCAATCGCCAGCGGTACCAGGTAATACGACACGAACGGGTTGGTCGAGCCACCTGAGTAATACAGCAAGGCACTGTGGATCAGCAGGTCGCAGGCCAGCTGCAGGGCATATTCCATTTCGGTGACCGGCAGCGACAGGCGCAGGCGCAGCGCCGTGAAGGCGCACAGCAGCGAGGACAAGGCCAAGGTGCCAGCCAGCGACAGCCAAGGTAAAGGCAGCAGTTCGGTCCAGTAGGCAACGCCCACGGAGCCTGCCTGGGCAGCCAGGACCAGGACCCGAATGACGGTCAGGCGCCAGAGGTTCTGGCGGGTAGCAGACAGCGGTTGTACGGCGGCGAGCATGAGCTCTCCTGATGAGTGCTCCAGAAAAATCGGCTGGAGTATACCGAAGCCGGGCGCCTCGCTGCAGCGATGCGGCAAAGCGCCACACTTTGTCACAGGTTCATGATGGCACTTTTGAACCCACTACACTGTTGCCGGTCAGATGGGCCATGCGTGGAATGGATGACCAGACCCCACGCCTTTTATTGCCAAGGAGTACCACATGCAAATCCCTCGTCGCGGCGCCGCCCTTGTCCTGTCTTGCGGCCTGCTCGCCAGCCTGCCGGTGCTGGCTGCCGATGAACCGCGTTACAACCAGGTATCGCTGCGTGCCGAAGTCAGCAAGGAAGTGGCGCGTGACCTGATGGTCGTCACCCTGTACAGCGAAGCGCAGAACACCGACCCGGGCAAGCTCGCCAAGCAGATCACCGAAGCCATGAACAAGGCCGTGCAGCAGTCGCGTCAGGTCAAGGATGTGAAGATCAGCCAGGGCAGCCGCAACAGCTACCCGGTCTATGACAGCAAGGGCCAGAAGATCACCGGCTGGCGCGAGCGCGCCGAGCTGCGCCTGGAAAGCGCCAACTTCCCGGCCCTGTCCCAGCTTACCGCTGACCTGCTGCAAGAACTGAAAATGGGCGGCATGGACTTCTCCATTGCCCCGGCCACACGCAAGGCCAGCGAGGATGCACTGCTCAAGGACGCGGTCGATGCCTTCAAGGCGCGTGCGCAACTGGCCACCGAGGCGCTGGGCGGCAAGGGCTACAAAGTGGTCAGCCTGAACCTCAACAGCAGCGGCTACCCGCGCCCGTACCTGCGTAGCGCACCGATGGCAATGAAGGCCATGGGGGCTGACGAGGCGGCGCCAGCGCCGGATATCGAGGCGGGTACCAGTGAAGTGAGCATGAATGCCGATGGCTTGATCGAAGTGCAGATGCCCTGACAGCCACAAGCTTCAAGCAGCAAGCGACAAGTGGACCGTGAACACCGTCTGCTTTGCCTTGCAGCTTGAAGCTTGCCACTTATAGCTGTTTTTCAGACCTTTCCTACGCACCACAAAGGTGCCTCCTACATTTACCCCCGCCCCGAAACATTCTGCAAAATGCCATCATTTTGCCTGCGCAAACGTTTAACCTCGTCGAAAGTTACAACGATGCGACATCCATGTACGGTCGTACCACTTTTCTGGCGCCAACTATCCTTCTACCTGTTGCATTGGGAACATCCCCTGCATAAGTATCCGCAGGTCGGCTCACGAGGCCACCTCATCCGAAAAATGACAACAATGAGGCCACCATGCTCAAACACGCAGTCATTCCGTTCCTGCTGGGTGCAGGCTTGCTCACCGGCGCACCGTCGGCGCTTGCCGCGTCCAACCTGGTGTTCTGCTCCGAAGGCAGCCCGGCCGGTTTCGACCCGGGGCAGTACACCACCGGGACCGATTTCGATGCCTCGGCCGAGACCGTGTTCAACCGCCTGACCCAGTTCGAGCGCGGCGGTACGGCAGTCATCCCGGGCCTGGCGACCAAGTGGGAAGTCTCCGACGATGGCAAGACCTACACCTTCCACCTGCGTGAAGGCGTCAAGTTCCACACCACCGACTATTTCAAGCCCTCCCGCCCCTTCAACGCCGACGACGTGCTGTTCACCTTCAACCGCATGCTCGACAAGGACCACCCCTTCCGCAAAGCCTACCCCACCGAGTTCCCGTACTTCACCGACATGGGCATGGACAACAACATCGCCAAGGTGGAGAAACTCGACGAGCACACGGTGAAATTCACCCTCAACGAAGTCGACGCCGCGTTCATCCAGAACCTGGCCATGAGCTTCGCCTCCATCCAGTCCGCCGAATACGCCGACCAGTTACTGAAAAACGGCAAGGCCGCCGACATCAACCAGAAACCGATCGGTACCGGCCCGTTCGTGTTCAGCAAGTATCAGAAAGACGCGCAGATCCGCTTCAAGGGCAACAAGGACTACTGGCAACCCGATGACGTGAAGATCGACAACCTGATTTTCGCCATCACCACCGATGCCTCGGTGCGCATGCAGAAGCTGAAGAAGAACGAGTGCCAGGTCACCCTGTTCCCCCGCCCGGCCGACATCGAGCCGCTAAAGGCCGACAAGAACCTGCAAATGCCACAGCAGGCCGGCTTCAACCTTGGCTACATCGCCTACAACGTGATGGACAAGATCAAGGGCAGTAATGAGGCCAACCCGATGGCCCAGCTGAAAGTGCGCCAGGCGCTGGACATGGCGGTGGACAAGAAGAAGATCATCGAGTCTGTCTATCAGGGCGCCGGCCAGTTGGCCGTCAACGCCATGCCACCGACCCAGTGGTCGTATGACGACAGCATCAAGGATGCGCCATACGACCCCGAAAAGGCCAAGCAACTGCTCAAGGAAGCCGGCATCAAGGAAGGCACCGAAATCACCCTGTGGGCCATGCCCGTGCAACGCCCGTACAACCCCAATGCCAAGCTGATGGCCGAAATGCTCCAGTCCGACTGGGCCAAGATCGGTATCAAGGCGAAAATCGTCAGCTACGAATGGGGCGAATACATCAAACGCTCCAAAGGCGGCGAACAGGGCGCCATGCTGATTGGCTGGAGCGGCGATAACGGCGACCCGGACAACTGGCTGGGCACCCTCTACGGCTGCGATGCGGTCGACGGCAACAACTTCTCCAAATGGTGCTACAAGCCCTACGACGACCTGATCAAGCAGGCCAAGGCCACCTCCGATCAGGCCAAGCGCACCGAGCTGTACCAGAAGGCACAGCACATCCTCAAGGAGCAGGTGCCGATCACCCCGATCGCCCACTCCACCGTGTACCAGCCCATGAGCGCCAAGGTGAAGGACTTCAAGATCAGCCCGTTTGCGCTGAACGCCTTCTACGGCGTCAGCGTGGACAAATAGGGTTAACTGCGGCACCCGGGCAATAGCGGGTGCCTTCCCCATCACCTCTTCAATGTCGTCCTGCGGCTACCCGCTGCGGGTTGGGTGAACTGTTGCCGCCATTCATACCCGAGGCGGTGCAAACAGACGAAAAAGGATTCGCCATGCGCCACGCTACCTGCCTATCAGCCCTGTTGGCACTAGGCCTGATCAGCCAATCCCTTCCCTCGCTGGCCAACAGCCTGGTGTTCTGCTCCGAAGGCAGCCCAGCCGGTTTCGACACGGCCCAGTACACCAGCGCCACCGACAACGACGCCGCCGAACCGATCTACAACCGCCTGGTGGAGTTCGAGCGCGGCGGCACCGCCGTACACCCTGCCCTGGCGACGCGCTGGGAGGTATCGGACGATGGCCTGCACTACACCTTCCACCTGCGCGAAGGGGTGAAGTTCCACAGCAACAAGGCCTTTACCCCGAGCCGTGACTTCAACGCCGACGACGTGCTGTTCACCTTCAAACGCATGCTCGACAAGGGCCACCCGTTCCGCCAGGCCTACCCCACCGAGTTCCCCTATTTCATCAGCATGGGCCTGGACAAGAACATCGCCCGTGTCGAGAAAATCGACCCGATGACCGTGGCATTCACCCTGAAATCGGTCGATGCCGCGTTCACCCAAAACCTGGCGATGAGTTTCGCCTCCATCCTCTCTGCCGAATACGCCGACCAATTGATGGCCAGCGGTCGCCCCAGCGACATCAACCAGCAGCCCATCGGCACCGGGCCGTTCGTGTTCCAGCGTTACCAGAAGGATTCGCAGATCCGCTACAAGGGCAACAAGGATTACTGGGCACCGAATGAAGTGAAGATCGACAACCTGGTGTTCTCGATCAACATCGACCCTTCTGTGCGTATCCAGAAGCTGCGCCGCAACGAATGCCAGGTCACCCTGCACCCACGCCCGGCCGACCTGTCGGCACTCAAGGCCGACAGCAAGCTGCAGGTGTTGCAGCAGCCGGGCTTCAACCTCGGCTACATCGCCTACAACACCCAGCACCCGCCATTCGACCGCCTGGAAGTACGCCAGGCGATGGACATGGCGGTGGACAAGGCAGCCATCATCCAGGCGGTGTATCAGGACTCCGGCCAACGGGCGGTCAACGCCATGCCGCCCACCCAGTGGTCCTATGACGAAAGCCTCAAGGACGCACCCTACGACCCGGAAAAGGCCAAACAGCTGCTCCAGCAGGCCGGGGTCAAGCCTGGCACCGAAGTCAGTTTGTGGGCCATGCCCGTACAGCGCCCGTACAACCCCAACGCCAAACTGATGGCTGAAATGCTCCAGGCCGACTGGAACAAGCTCGGTTTCAAGGTGCGCATCGTCAGCTACGAGTGGGGTGAATACCTCAAGCGCATGAAAAGCGGCGAGCACGACATCGCCCTGATCGGCTGGACCGGTGACAACGGTGACCCGGACAACTGGCTGGGCACCCTCTACAGCTGCGACGCCATCGGCAGCAATAACTACTCGCTGTGGTGCGACCCGCAATACGACAGCCTGGTCAAGCAAGCCAAGCAGGTTACCGACCGCACCCAGCGCACCGCCCTGTACCAGCAGGCCCAGCAGCGGCTGAAGCAACAGGTGCCAATTACCCCGGTGGCGCATTCCACGGTCAACCAACCGCTCAGCGTCAAGGTTTCCGAGTTCAAGGTCAGCCCGTTTGGGCGCAATGATTTTTCCGGTGTGAGTGTGGACTGATTTGTAGCCCTCAAGGGCCTCTTCGCGGGTAAACCCGCTCCCACAGCGTTATCCCCTAGCCAGGAGTCTGCACAGATCCCTGTGGGAGCCGGCTTACCGGCGATTGGGCCAGTACAGGCAACACAACACCCCGATTTTAGCCCGGCGATCCCGCGGCAACCCTGGCAGCACCGCAACAACCATCCGGCCCACAAGGCCGGCAATAACTAGAAAAGAATGGGAGCTTCAACCTTGAGAGTATTCACCTTGACCGCACTGGCTTTATCCATCAGTGCCTTATCCACCGTGGCCCAGGCCGACCCGCAAAGCCAGGACTACCTCCCCCTCACCCTCAAAGACAGCAGCGAGCAAGCGCAAGCCAGCGGCTTCATCGACGGCCAGAGCCTGTCCGGCACCACCCGCAACTGGTACGCCCGCGAACGCGCCGCCCGCGCACCGCTGTGGCGCTACTACAAGAGCGACGGCACCCGCAAACCTACCCACAGCCGCGAAAACTGGCTGCAGGGCAGCATCCTCAACTACAGCTCCGGCTTTACCCAGGGCACCGTGGGCTTTGCTGTCGAGGCCGCCGGCTACAACGCCATCGCCCTGCAACAGGACCGCCAGGCCGTCGCCGGCCCCAACAACCGCACCCTCACTCACAGCGATGGCGACCCCATCGGCCAGTGGAGCAAACTGGGCCTGGGCAACATCAAGGCACGCGTGTCCAACACCACCCTTACCCTGGGCCGTCAGTCGGTGGACACTCCAATGATCGCCTACATCGGCAACCGCGCCTTGCCATCCAGCTTCCAGGGTGCGTTCCTGCACAGCGCCGAGTTCGACAACCTCAGCTTCGACCTGGGCACCTTCGACCGCGTCTCGCCACGCACCGAGCAAAGCCTCAGCAAATTCCGCAGCGAATACAGCGCCACCGGCGTGGAAACCGATCGCGCCAGCACGGCCGGCATCAACTACCAGCCGCTCAAGAGCCTGAGCACCAGCCTGTACGCCACCAAGGTCGACGACTTCTGGAACCAGTACTACTTCGGCGCCAACCACGTGCTGGGCGACAGCGCGGTACTCAGCCTGAGCACCGGCCTGAACTACTACAAGACCGTGGACGCCGGCAGCCAGAAGATGGGCAAGATCGACAACGACACCTACAGCCTGTCGCTCGACCTGACCCACCAGGCCCACACCATCGGCGCCTCGTGGCAGCAGGTGAACGGTAACGAGTACTTCGACTACCTGCACGAAACCAACGGCATCTACCTGGCCAACTCGCTGCTGTCGGACTTCAACGGCCCCAACGAAAAATCGCTGAAGATCTCCTACGTGCTGAACATGGCGCCCTACGGCGTACCGGGCCTGAAGTTCAATCTGTACAACGCCCGCGGCTGGGGCATCGACGGTACCCATTACCGCGGTACCGCCTACGACGTGAACGGCCTGGACGGCGAAACCCACTACGAGTGGGGCATCGGCACCAGCTACGCGGTGCAAAGCGGGCCGCTGAAAGACACCAGCATCCGCGCCACCTACACCACCCACCGCGCCAGCAAGGCCCAGGGTGACGGCAGCCTGGATGAGTTCCGGGTGGTCACCACCATTCCATTCAACATTCTCTGACCGCTGACGCCACGGCCCGGTCTGTGCGGGCCGTGGCAGCTACGCTGGAATCAATGCAAGCCGGGAGACCTGAACCCATGCAGAGTGCTTTCATGAAATCGTTACCGTTGCGCCTTGCCCTCGCCGCGCTGGTGCTGGGCAGCGCCACGCATCTGGCGGCCAAACCGTTGGTGGTCTGTACCGAGGCCAGCCCGGAAGGATTCGACGTTGTCCAGTACACCACCGGGGTCACGTTCGATGCCACCGCCGAAACGTTGTTCAACCGCTTGGTCGACTTCAAGCCCGGCACCACCGACATCGAGCCGGCACTGGCCGAACGCTGGGACATTTCACCCGACGGCCTGACTTACACCTTCCACCTGCGCGAAGGGGTGAAGTTCCACACCACCGACTACTTCAAGCCAACCCGTGAGTTCAATGCTGATGACGTGCTATGGAGCCTACGCCGCCAGCTCGACCCTGCTCACCCGTGGCATGACAAGACCAGCGTCGGTTACCCGTATTTCGAAAGCATGGCCTTCAAAAGCCTGCTCAAGTCGGTGGAAAAGACCGACGACCGCACCGTCGTGATCACCCTCACCCGCCCCGAAGCACCGTTCCTGCGGGACATGGCCATGGGCTTCACGTCGATCTACTCCGCCGAATACGGCGACCAGTTGCTCAAGGCCGGTAAAACCGCCGAGCTGAACAGCAAGCCGATCGGCACCGGCCCGTTCATCTTCCAGCGCTACAACAAGGACGCCCAGGTGCGCTTCAAGCCCAACCCGGACTACTTCCGCGGCAAGCCACCGGCCGATGCACTGATTTTCGCCATCGCCACCGACAGCAACGTGCGTCTGCAAAAACTGCGCGCCAATGAATGCCAAGTTGCGCTCTACCCCAAGCCGGAAGACGTGCCGGCGATCAAGGCCGACGCCAAACTCAAGGTGGCCGAGACCGAAGCGCTGGTCACCGGCTACATCACCATGAATACCGAGCACAAGTACCTCAACGATGTGCGCGTGCGTAAAGCCATCAACATGGCCTTCGACCGCCAGGCCCATGTTGACCAGCTTTTTGGCAAGGGCAATGCATTGGTCGGGGTGAACCCTTACCCACCGACCATGATCGGTTACAACACCAGCAACCAGAACCCGCCGCGAGACCTCGACAAGGCACGCGCCTTGCTCAAGGAAGCTGGCGTACCACAAGGTACGGTCATCACCCTGTTCACACGCAACGGCGGCGGCATGACCAATCCCAACCCGAGGCTGTCCGCCGAAATGCTGCAGGCTGACCTGAAACAGATCGGCCTGAAGCTGGATATTCGCGTAATGGAATGGGCCGAAATGCTGCGCCGCGCCAAAAAGGGCGAAGCCGACCTGGTGTCCACCGGCTGGGCCGGCGACAACGGCGACCCCGACAACTTCCTCACCCCGCTGCTGAGCTGCGAAGCGGCGAAGAACGGCGAAAACTACGCCCGCTGGTGCAACCCGAAATTCCAGGAGTTGATCACCCGCGCCCGCGAAGTGATCAATGACGACGAACGTGCAAGGCTCTATAGCGAGGCATTGAAGGTGTACGATGACGACCAACCCTGGATCAGCATGGCCCACCCCAAGGTGTTCGTGGTCATGCGTGACAACGTGGAGGGCTACGTGATCAGCCCTCTGACCAAAAATAACTTCGCCACCACCAAGGTGAAGTAGAACAACAACGACCGCCGGCAACCCACACGGGAACCGGCGGCACTGCCGTGGCGTGCTGCTGGCCCCACGGTCTGAAGAGGTAACCCCGACAATGTTGAGCTTTATTGCCCGGCGCCTGGGCCTGCTGATACCGACCTTTTTCGGCATCACCTTGCTGACCTTCGCGCTCATACGCCTGATCCCCGGCGACCCGGTGGAAGTCATGATGGGCGAGCGCAGGGTCGACCCCGAAATGCATGCCCAGGCCATGGAACGCCTGGGCCTGAACAAACCACTGCCGCTCCAGTACCTGGACTACGTCGGCAAGCTCGCCCAAGGTGACCTGGGTGAATCGCTGCGTACCCGCGAAAGCGTGTGGCGCGAGTTTCTCACCTTGTTCCCGGCCACCCTGGAACTGGCCTTCGCCGCCCTGCTGTTCGCAGGCATCGTCGGCCTGCTGGCCGGGGTGATCGCCGCGCTCAAGCGCGGTTCGCTGTTCGACCATGGGGTGATGGGTATTTCCCTGGCCGGCTACTCGATGCCGATCTTCTGGTGGGGCCTGATCCTGATCATGTTCTTCTCGGTGAGCCTGGGCTGGACCCCGGTGTCCGGGCGCATCGACCTGCTCTACGACATCGAGCCGAAAACCGGCTTCATGCTCATCGACACCCTGCTCAGCGACGAAGAAGGCGCGTTCAAGGACGCGGTGATGCACCTGATATTGCCGGCCATCGTGCTCGGCACCATCCCGCTGGCGGTCATCGCCCGCATGACCCGCTCGTCGATGCTCGAAGTATTGCGCGAAGACTACATCCGCACCGCCCGCGCCAAAGGCCTCTCGCCAGGGCGCGTGGTGTTCGTGCATGGCCTGCGCAATGCCTTGATCCCGGTGCTGACCGTGTTCGGTTTGCAGGTCGGCACATTGCTGGCCGGTGCGGTGCTGACCGAAACCATCTTTTCCTGGCCGGGCATCGGCAAATGGCTGATCGAAGCCATCGGCGCCCGTGACTACCCCGTGGTCCAGAACGGCATCCTGTTGATCGCCTGCCTGGTGATCCTGGTCAACTTCGTCGTGGACATTCTCTACGGCCTGGCCAACCCACGCATCCGTCATCAGCGCTGAGGCCCTTGCCATGACTAGCCCGATTCCCAAACCCGTGTCGCCGGCCAGCCCGGTGGACCAGAGCCTGCTCTACCCCTCGCCGTACAAAGAATTCTGGCAAGCCTTCGCGCGCAACAAAGGCGCTGTGATGGGCCTGGCCTTCATGAGCCTGGTGGTGTTCTGCGCGCTATTTGCACCCTGGGTTGCCCCGCACGACCCCAGCGAGCAGTACCGCGACTTCCTGCTGACACCGCCCGTGTGGCTGGAGGGCGGCACTTGGCAATTCATCCTCGGCACTGACGAGCTGGGCCGCGACCTGCTTTCGCGCTTGATCCAGGGCGCGCGGCTGTCGCTGCTGATCGGCCTGTCGTCAGTGGTGATGTCGCTGATCCCGGGCATCCTGCTGGGCCTGCTGGCCGGCTTTTTCCCGCAGTTGCTCGGCCCGTCGATCATGCGCCTGATGGACGTGATGCTGGCCCTGCCCTCGCTGCTGCTGGCCGTAGCCATTGTCGCTATCCTCGGCCCTGGCCTGATCAATACCGTGATCGCCATCGCCATCGTTTCACTGCCCTCTTACGTGCGCTTGACCCGCGCCGCCGTGATGGGCGAACTGAACCGCGACTATGTCACCGCTGCACGCCTGGCCGGTGCCGGTCTGCCAAGACTGATGTTCGTCACTGTGTTACCCAACTGCACGGCGCCGCTGATCGTGCAGGCCACCCTCAGCTTCTCCTCGGCGATCCTTGACGCGGCCGCCCTGGGTTTCCTCGGCCTAGGCGTGCAACCGCCGACCCCGGAATGGGGCACCATGCTGGCTTCGGCGCGCGACTACATCGAGCGCGCTTGGTGGGTGGTGAGCCTGCCTGGCCTGACCATTCTGCTCAGTGTGCTGGCAATCAACCTGATGGGCGACGGCCTGCGCGATGCGCTGGACCCGAAACTCAAGAACGCCGTCTGAGGAGAACGCCATGTCACTGTTGCAGATCAACAACCTGAACGTGCGCTTCGGCGACGCCACGGCGGTACCGGTGGTCGACGGCCTGGACCTGACGGTAGAAGCCGGCGAAATCCTGGCCATCGTCGGCGAATCCGGGTCGGGCAAATCGGTCACCATGATGGCCTTGATGGGCCTGATCGACGCCCCCGGGCGCATCACCGCCGACGCCCTCACCTTCGATGGCACCGACATGCTCAAGCTGAGCGGCCGCCAGCGGCGCAAGGTGGTGGGCAAGGACATCGCCATGGTCTTCCAGGACCCGATGACCGCGCTCAACCCCAGCTACACCGTGGGCTACCAGATCGAGGAAGTGCTGCGCCAGCACCTGGGCCTGAAGGGCAAGGCCGCGCGCCAGCGCGCCCTTGAGCTGTTGAAAAAGGTCGAGATCCCGGCAGCGGAAAGCCGCCTGGATGCTTACCCGCATCAGCTGTCTGGCGGCATGAGCCAGCGCGTGGCGATTGCCATGGCCATTGCCGGCGAGCCCAAGCTGCTGATCGCTGACGAGCCGACCACCGCGCTGGATGTGACCATCCAGGCGCAGATCATGGAACTGCTCGTCAACCTGCAGAAGGAGCGCAACATGGCGCTCATTCTGATTACCCACGACCTCGCCGTGGTCGCCGAAACGGCCAGGCGCGTGTGCGTGATGTACGCCGGCCAGGCGGTGGAAGTAGGCCAGGTACCGGAGCTGTTCGACGTTCCCGCCCACCCTTACAGCGAAGCCTTGCTGGCGGCCATCCCCGAGCACAGCATCGGCGCCGAACGCCTGACCACCCTGCCCGGCATCGTCCCCGGCCGTTACGACCGCCCTGTCGGCTGCCTGTTGTCGCCGCGCTGCCCCTATGTGCGGGACAACTGCCGCCACCAACGCCCGCCCCTTGATCCCCAGGTTCACAGCCTGGTGCGCTGCTTCTACCCGCTGAACCAGGAGGTGGCGTAATGACCGTCGTTCTATCCGCCCGGGAGCTGACCCGGCATTACGAAGTCTCCCGCGGGCTGTTCAAAGGCCATGCGTTGGTCCGTGCGCTGAATGGTGTGTCGTTCGAACTGGAAGCCGGCAAGACCCTGGCCGTGGTTGGCGAGTCCGGCTGTGGCAAATCGACCCTGGCCCGCGCACTGACCCTGATCGAAGAGCCTTCTTCCGGCTCGCTGCAAATCGCCGGCACCGAGGTGAAAGGCGCCAGCAAGGCTGAGCGCAAGCAACTGCGCCGCGACGTGCAGATGGTGTTCCAGAGCCCCTACGCTTCGCTCAACCCACGGCAGAAGATTGGCGACCAGTTGGCCGAGCCCCTGCTGATCAACACGTCACTGAGCAAGGCCGAACGGCGCGACAAAGTGCAGAAGATGATGGAGCAGGTGGGCCTGCTCCCCGAGCACTACCAGCGCTATCCGCACATGTTCTCGGGTGGCCAGCGCCAGCGTATCGCCCTGGCCCGAGCGATGATGCTGCAACCGAAGGTGCTGGTAGCGGACGAGCCGACCTCGGCGCTGGACGTGTCGATCCAGGCGCAGGTACTGAACCTGTTCATGGACTTGCAGAAGGAGTTCAACACCGCCTACGTGTTCATCTCGCACAACCTGGCGGTGGTGCGGCATGTGGCCGATCAGGTGCTGGTGATGTACCTCGGGCGACCGGCGGAAATGGGGCCGAAAGAGGATATCTACGAGAGGCCGTTGCACCCGTATACCCAGGCGTTGCTGTCGGCAACTCCCACTATTCACCCGGACCCGCTGAAGCCGAAGATCCGCATTGTCGGGGAGCTGCCCAACCCGCTGAATCCGCCAGACGGGTGCGCGTTTCACAAGCGATGCCCGTATGCGACGGAGCGGTGTGCCAAGGAGGTGCCGGCGTTGCGGCAGGTGAGTACGCGGCAGGTGGCCTGCCATTATGCGGAGCAGTTTCTGTAGATGACCGGGGGCGCTTTGCGCCCCATTCGCAGCCTTATGCTGCGAGGGGGGTCGCAAAGCGGCTCTTTCGGTCAATGCATGAAAATGGCGATCAGGATGATGACCGGAATTGGTACCCCAAGCATCCAGAGCAGTATCGAGCGCATGTCGGTTCTCCTTGCTTAACGTTGAATGGTGCGATGGGCGACGTATTCGCCTTCCAGCCACTGCACCTGGTCACGACGGCGACCACCATAAAGCGCTGCAAGGCTGGCGAAGAAGGCGCCACACAGCAGTGCTACAAAGGTCCACAGCGCGGTCCATGCAGCAGCCTTCGCGGCAGCCTCAGCCGCTTGCTTGGCCTGCAGCTTGAGCTGTTGCACCTGGGCCATCACCTGGTCGACGCGGGCCTCTGCTTCGGGTTGAGTCAAGCGGGTGCGTTGCGCCACCAACTGCGCCAGGTAAGCGCGGTCTTCAGGCGCAAGTGCACCGTCACCTGCCAGGCCCTTGGCCAGAATGCGCGCCGCTACCCCATTGGCAGCGTCCTCGCTCACCGGCGCAGGGCCGTCACCACGGAACAGGCTGTCGACGAAATACCCCATCGAATCCTTATCGGCATTGGCAGCCGCCGCGCCACCGGCAGCAGCACTCATGCCAACCACTTGCGTCGCCGCGCTGGCTCCAGCACCTACCAGGTTGCCCGCCGTACCCAGGACCAGCATCGCAGCTACCAAGGTGGCGACTGCCCAGGACAGGAACCCATGGGCGGTGTCGCGGAAGTACACTTCATCGCCATGCAAGTTGGCCCACTTCACACGCAGCCTGCCGGCGATATACCCGCCCAGGCCAGAAGCGATGATCTGCGTCAGCAACAGCCAGATGATGGTGGAAACCGCCAGCGTTTTCGCGCTCGCGCCCTCGTTGGCCCAAGGTGAAGTGGCGGCAAAGCCCAAGCCCGCACCCAGCACCACCAATATCAAGGATAAAGCGGCCGCCGCAGCAGCACCCGCGAAGATGGCCGCCCAGGAAACACCTGAGCGGCCTTGAGTATCGAAAACGGAGGAGTCGGCAGAGGGGATCATGATATGTGCGCCTATGTATGTTGGTAGCGAGAAGTCCATTCGCGCAGTAACCGTTGCAGAGGCTGTGCCATTCATTACAAAAAACTAATTACATAAAAATCAGATAGTTAGTGAATTCTTCGATTTAAGAATCGTGCAAAAAGCGCGAGTGGCGCTCCGGCATCAGGTGTTCTGCAATATTGTGGCCTTTACGCCGGCGAGGCATGATCTGGCAATGACGCTCCCTGACGACTCCGCCCAGACCCCGCTCACCGCTGACACCGTGCTGCGCTACCACCTGTGCTGGAAGCATCGTGACCTGGACGGGGTCATAGCGCTGTACCACCCCGACATCCAGTACCACGACTTTTTCCAGAACCGGGTGCTTGGCTACGTTGAGATGCGCGACTACGTACGCGCCTGCCTGCCCCATGAAGCCGGCGAAGACATCGTTCACAGTGACCGCATCCGCGTCGATGGCTGCACCGCATTCATCCAGTACCAGGTCACGGTCCAGGGTGGCGATGGCCTGGTGGCGTTCCAGTCCAGCGAGGCGATCACCGTCAAGGATGGCCTGATCTGGCGGGTCAACGAATACGCCACGCTGGTTCGCCAGAACAGCAGCGGGCACGCCAGTACCGGCCCGCGCCCTGCCACCAGCCGCCTGGGGTTGTCACCACGGCAACTGTCGACCATGGCCCAGGACCTGGAACACTACTTCCAGCGCCAGTGCCCCTATCTGGACCCGGAGCTGGACCTGCAGCAAGTGGCCGATGCCAGCGGCTATAGCCGCAACCAGATTTCCTACCTGCTCAACCAGGTGCTTGGGCAAAGCTTCTACCGCTACGTCAACCAGGCGCGCTTGCAACACCTAATGGCCAGCCTGGACAACGACAGCGTCGAGGCGACGATTGACGAGTTGGCATTCAGCGCCGGCTTCAACTCACTGTCAGCCTTCTACAAGTGCTTCCGGGAACACACCGGCTTCACGCCCAAGGCGTACTTGAAGCAAATTTCCCTGCGTGCACGCACGTAAGACAGCCGCCCGCACACCCCACTAGGATCGCCCACAGACCTTGACGGATGTGGAGCCCGACCCGATGCAACCCCTGCGCACGCTCAGCCTGTGGATGGACCAGCTCGACGAGCCACTGTGCGCTCGCCCGGCCCTGCGTGAAGACCTGGTTGCGGATGTGTGCATCATCGGTGCCGGCTACACCGGACTGTGGACTGCCTACTACCTCAAGCGCCAAGCCCCGCAGCTGAACGTCGCGGTGATCGACGCCAACATCGCCGGTTTCGGCGCCTCCGGGCGCAACGGCGGCTGGCTGATGGGCAACCTGCTGGGCGAAGACCGCCTGCTGGCCACCCTGTCGCCACAACAGCGCCGGGCCAGCATCGACCTGCTGCACGGCATTCCCGATGAAGTACAGCGTGTGCTGCAACGCGAAGGCATCGACTGCGACTACCGCAAAGGCGGCGTGCTGTACTGCGCCGCACGCTACCCCGAGCAGGAACGCAGCCTGCGCGCCTACCTGGACGATCTGTATCGCCAAGGCATGACCGAAGACGACTACCGCTGGCTGCGCCCCGAGCAACTGGACGCCCAACTGCGGGTCAGCAATGCCTTTGGCGCCATCTACAGCCCGCACACCGCGACCATCCAGCCGGCCAGACTCGTGCGCGGTTTGGCTCGGACAGTGGAGGCGATGGGCGTACCAATCTATGAAAACACGCCGGCCATCGATTGGCAGCCCGGCGAGGTGCGCACGCCGCTGGCACGGATTCGCTGCCAGTGGGTAGTGCCTGCCGTGGAAGGTTACGCTGCCAGCCTGCCGCCACTGGGCAAACATCAGTTGCCGGTACAGAGCCTGCTGGTGGCCACCGAGCCGCTGCCGGACTCAACCTGGGAGCAGATCGGCCTGAGCCAAGGCCAGGCCTTCAGCGAAAGCAGCCGCCAGGTTACCTATGGCCAGCGCACCGCCGACAACCGCCTGGTATTCGGTGCCCGCGGAGGCTATCGCTTCGGCGGCCGACTGCGCGAAAACTTCAACCTCGACGCGCATGAAATCGAACTGCGCCGTTACCTGTTCAGCGAGCTTTTCCCGCAACTGAAACACGTACGCATCACCCACTCCTGGGGGGGCAACCTGGGCATGGCCCGACGCTTCCGCCCGCACATGCTGTGCGACCGCCAGCGTGGCATTGCCCTGGCTGGCGGCTACGGCGGCGAAGGTGTCGGCGCCACCAACCTGGGCGGGCGCACGCTTGCAGCATTGATCCTCAACCAGCACAACGAACTGACCGCGCAGCCCTGGGTGCTCGACAACCGCGCGGTTTCCAGCCTGGCCAGCTGGCCACCCGAACCCTGCCGCTGGCTGGGCTACAACGCCATCATCCAAAGCTTCGTCCACGAGGACCGGACCCTCGCCAACCCCGCCAGCGCGCCCTGGAGGCGGCGCCTGGCCAGCTCGCTTGCGGACTTCATGGAAGGCTTCATGCACTGACTTCCTTTTCCCCTACACAGGATCCACCGGTCATGAGCATCACCCAGTTCAAGAACACTGACAGCGCCGTGCTCGACAGCAGCAACCCGGTCGCGGTACCGCTTGGCGAACCCGTAGCCGTGACGTCGGTCACCTGCGTGGAGCGCAGCGACGGCGTGGAAACCGGCATCTGGGAATGCACCCCCGGGCGCTGGCGCCGGCAGATCGTGCAGCAGGAGTTCTGCCATTTCATCAAGGGCCGCTGCACCTTCACCCCCGACGGTGGCGAACCCCTGGTCATAGAAGCCGGAGACGCATTGATGCTACCGGCCAACAGCACTGGCACCTGGGACATCCAGGAGACCGTGCGCAAGACCTACGTCCTTATCTTCTGATCCGCTGATCGCCTGCCTTCGATAACAACAGACAAAGCAAGGTAACCCCGACATGCGCACGCTCCTTCTTGCACCCCTGATGCTGGCCGCCAGCGTGGCCGGCGCCGCCGAAACAGTGAAGATCTACAACTGGTCCAGCTATGTCGCCCCCGACACGCTGAAGAACTTCCAGCAAGCCAGCGGCATCGTGCCCACCTATGACGTGTACGACAGCAACGAAACCCTCGACGGCAAGCTGATGACCGGCAACTCCGGCTACGACGTGGTGTTCCCCTCCAACCACTTCATGGCCCGGCAAATCCAGGGCAAGGCCCTGAAGCGCCTGGATAAGTCGCAGTTGCCCAACTGGAAAAACCTCAACCCCGTGCTGCTCAAGGCGCTGGAAGTGAACGACCCAGGCAACCAGTACGGGTTCCCTTACCTGTGGGGCAGTACCGGCATCGGCTACAACATCGACAAGGTGAAGGCGGTGCTCGGCGACAATGCGCCGGTTGATTCGTGGGACCTCATCTTCAAGCCCGAGTACATGAGCAAGCTGAAAAGCTGCGGCGTTGCGGTGCTGGACAACGGCCCTGAACTGCTGCCGATTGCCTTGCACTACCTGGGCCTGCCACACCATAGCCAGAACCCGGCGGACTACGACAAGGCCAAGGCATTGCTGATGCAGGTACGCCCTTACATCAGCTACTTCCACTCATCGAAGTACACCGGCGACCTGGCCAATGGCGACATTTGCGTGGTGGTGGGCTTCTCGGGGGATGTGTTGCAGGCGAAGAACCGTGCCGAAGAAGCGAAGAACGGGGTGAAGGTGGGCTACTCGATCCCCAAGGAAGGCGCGCCCATGTGGTTCGACATGGTGGCCATGCCGGCGGATGCTCCGGATGAAAAAGCCGGGTATGCCTACATGAACTACCTGCTACAGCCGGACGTGATGGCCAACATCAGCAACCATGTGCAGTACGCCAATGGCAACCTGAGGGCGGACGGGCTGGTGGACCCGGCGATGAAGGGTAATACGATGATTTACCCGAGCGAGGATGTGATGGGCAAGCTGTATGCGCTGGAGGCGATGCCGGCGAAGATCGACCGCATTCGCACACGGATCTGGACCAGTATCAAGGCCGGAAACTGAAAGGGGCCGCTTTGCGGCCCCAATCAAGCAATCAGTGATGCTCGCGGGTAGCGCGGAACTTGATGTCCGGCCAGCGCTCTTCCATCAGCGACAGGTTGACCCGGGTAGGCGCCAGGTAGGTCAGGTGACCACCACCGTCGATGGCCAGGTTTTCCATGGCCTTGGTCTGGAATTCCTCGAGCTTCTTCTTGTCGTCGCAGCTGATCCAGCGGGCCGACCACACGGTGATCGGCTCGTAGGCGCACTCGACCTTGTACTCTTCCTTCAGGCGGCTGGCGACCACGTCGAACTGCAGCACACCGACCGCACCGAGGATGATGTCGTTACTGCGCTCCGGGAAGAACACCTGGGTGGCACCTTCTTCAGCCAGCTGCTGCAAGCCTTGGCGCAGCTGCTTGGACTTCAGTGGGTCCTTGAGGCGCACGCGACGGAACAGCTCCGGGGCGAAGTGCGGGATACCGGTGAAGCCCAGCGCTTCGCCCTCGGTGAAGGTGTCACCGATCTGGATGGTGCCGTGGTTGTGCAGGCCGATGATGTCACCGGCAAAGGCCTCTTCCAGCTGTTCACGCTCGGAGGAGAAGAAGGTCAGCGCATCGCCGATACGCAGGTCCTTGTTCAGACGCACGTGGCGCATCTTCATGCCCTTCTCGTACTTGCCCGAGCAGATGCGCATGAAGGCGATACGGTCGCGGTGTTTCGGGTCCATGTTCGCCTGGATCTTGAACACGAAGCCGGTGAACTTCTCTTCCACAGGCTCGACGGTACGCTCGTGGGCAACGCGGCCCAGCGGGCGCGGCGCCCAGTCGACCACGGCGTCGAGCACGTGATCCACACCGAAGTTGCCCAGTGCCGTACCGAAGAACACCGGGGTCAGCTGACCGTTGATGAACTCTTCCTGGTTGAACTCATGGCAGGCACCCTGCACCAGTTCCAGCTGCTCGACAAACGAATCGTACTGGTCACCCAGGTGTGCGCGGGCTTCGTCCGAGTCCAGCTTCTGGATGATCTTGGCTTCGGTGCGCTCATGGCCGTGGCCAGGGGTGTACACCACGATGTAGTCGCCGGTGAGGTGGTACACGCCTTTGAAGTCGCGGTAGCAACCAATCGGCCAGGTGATCGGCGCGGCCTTGATCTTCAGTACGGCTTCGATCTCGTCCAGCAGTTCGATCGGGTCACGGATGTCACGGTCGAGTTTGTTGATGAAGCTGACGATCGGCGTATCGCGCAGGCGGCACACGTCCATCAGGGCGATGGTACGCGGCTCAACACCTTTACCACCGTCGAGCACCATCAGCGCCGAGTCCACTGCGGTCAGGGTGCGGTAGGTGTCTTCCGAGAAGTCTTCGTGGCCGGGGGTGTCGAGCAGGTTGATCATGTGCTCGCGGTACGGGAACTGCATCACCGAGGTGGTGATGGAGATGCCGCGCTGCTTCTCCATTTCCATCCAGTCGGAGGTGGCGTGGCGGTCGGACTTGCGCGACTTCACGGTACCGGCGACGGCAATGGCCTTGCCCATCAGCAGCAGCTTCTCGGTGATGGTGGTCTTACCGGCGTCGGGGTGGGAAATGATTGCGAAAGTGCGGCGCTTCGCGACTTCGGCGGCCTGGTTGGTCATGGGAAATCGCCTGACTGGGGGATTAAAAAGGGGCGATATCATACCTGAAGTTGGGCGGGGACCAAAATCTAGTGAACCAGCGGCACCTGTTCCGGCCTCATCGCCGGCAAGCCAGCGCCCACAAGGACCTCCACAGCATTAACGCCTTGCGCAGTACCTGTGGGAGCTGGCTCGCCGGCGATAGGGCCAGACCAATAGCAACCTATTCATCAGGCAATCGCTTTATCACCACAAATAGCCAAAGCGCAGTGATATCAACGCCTGTGCCGCATTAAGCTGCTGTTTTTTCTCGCCAAAAATTCAAGCCCCCAGTGATTAACGCTGGCCAAATGCCGCTTCAGATGGGAACCTTTACGCCCACGGAGACGTCCACTCCCCTGCAACCCGCTTCGGTTGGGGACTGGTTTCATCAGCATTTTCGGGCCCGACGGGGTTCGGCTCATGGCCTGATCGCAGCCTTCGGCGTGTATCAAGCTGCTACTCGCGAACACACCATTCGCCGCCAGCACTGGCCGGCAAAAAAGAAGTGTGCTCGCCGACAACACAAGGAGTCCGCCTGTGGCTAAACGCTACGGAAAAGGGCTGTTGGGATGCGCCACCGTGCTCGTCATCCTGGCCCTGCTGATCCACTGGATCGGCATCGACACGATCACGCGTTATCGCGATGATCTGGGGTTCTACCTGCAAGCGCACCTGGTACTGGTGCTGGCTTCGATGGCGGCGGCGTTGGCCGTGGGCATCCCCGCCGGCATTGCGCTCAGTCGACCGCACCGGGTCGACAAAGCCGAGCGCTTCATGCAGTTCTTCAACGTTGGCAACACCATCCCTCCCCTGGCCGTTCTGGCCATCGCGCTCAGTATCCTGGGCATTGGCGCCGGGCCTGCGATCTTCGCACTGTTCCTCGCCTCTCTTCTGCCCATCGTGCGCAACACCTACGAAGGCCTGAAAAACGTCCCCGCCTCGCTCAAGGAAGCCGCCACCGGCATCGGCATGACCCCGCGCCAGCAACTCTGGCAGGTGGAATTGCCCAACGCCGTGCCGATCATCGTCGGCGGTGTTCGCGTGGCCCTGGCGTTGAACGTGGGCACCGCCCCCCTGGCTTTTCTGATCGGTGCCAACAGCCTGGGCAGCCTCATCTTCCCCGGCATCGCCCTGAACAACCAGCCACAGCTGCTGCTGGGCGCCGCGTGCACCGCGCTGCTGGCCCTGGTGCTGGACGCAGCGGTGAGTTTCTCCAGCAAGCGCTGGCTGGAACGTGGCCTGGCCCAATAAGGATAGGGAACGTATGAAGAAAAGAATCGCCTTGCTGCTGGGCGCGGCCCTGCTGTTCGCAGGATTTGCCCAGGCAGCGGAAAAACCGCTGGTGCGCATCGGCGCGCGGGTGTTCACCGAACAGACCGTGCTCGCCGAAATCACCGCGCAATACCTGCGTGCCAATGGCTTCGACGTGCGCGTCACCACCGGCCTTGGCAGCAACATCGCACGCCAGGCCCAGGAGACCGGCCAGCTCGACCTGATGTGGGAATACACCGGCGTGTCGCTGGTCTCGTACAACCATATCGACGAGCGCATGCCCAATGCCGAAGCCACCTTCGCCAGGGTGAAGGCGCTGGATGCGAAAAAGGACCTGATCTGGCTGACCCCGTCGAAGTTCAGCAACACTTATGCATTGGGCCTGCCCCGCCAAGTGGCCGAAGCCTACCCGCAGGTCAACACCATCAGCGACCTCAACCAGGTGCTGCGTGACGAAAGCCAGCGTACCCACCTGGTGGCGCTGGACACCGAGTTCGCCAACCGCCCCGATGGTCTGGTCGGCCTGCGCGAGATGTACGGCCTGCCGCTGGACCGTCGCAACATCCGCCAGATGGACGGCGGCCTCGTCTACACGGCCATGCGCAATAACCAGGTGTTCGCCGGCCTGGTGTACACCACCGATGGCCGCCTGAACGCCTTCGACCTCAAGCTGCTGAAAGACGACAAGCACTACTTCCCGGACTACACCGCCGCCCCGGTGGTGCGCAAAGCCGTGCTCGACGCCAACCCGCAACTGGCCAGCCTGCTCAAGCCGCTGGCCGAGCAGCTGGATGACGAAACCATGCGCCAGCTCAACGCCAAGGTCGACGTCGAGCACCAGAACCCGACCGCCGTTGCCGCCGCCTTCCTGCGTGAGCACCCACTGAACAGCGAGGGCCAGCCATGAACCTGATCGATACCTTCAGCCACCTGGACTGGGCCCAGGTGCTGCAACTGACCTGGCAGCACATCATGCTGGTGGGCATCGCAGTGGGCCTGGCGATCCTCGTCGGGGTGCCGCTGGGCATTCTGATGACGCGCTTCCCGGCCCTCGCAGGCCCATTGCAGGCCAGCGCCACGGTGCTGCTGACCATCCCCTCCATCGCCCTGTTCGGCCTTCTGCTGCCGTTCTACTCCAAATTCGGCCAAGGCCTTGGACCACTCCCGGCGATCACTGCCGTGTTCCTCTATTCGCTGCTGCCGATCATGCGTAACACCTACCTGGCCCTGACCAACGTCGAGCCCGGCATCCGTGAAGCCGCACGCGGCATCGGCATGACCTTCGGCCAGCGCCTGCGCATGGTCGAGCTGCCCATTGCCGTGCCGGTGATCCTCGCCGGCGTGCGCACCGCCGTGGTCATGAACATCGGCGTCATGACCATTG
Organism: Pseudomonas sp. NBRC 111133; assembly: GCF_001320605.1. Classification (NCBI taxonomy): domain Bacteria; kingdom Pseudomonadati; phylum Pseudomonadota; class Gammaproteobacteria; order Pseudomonadales; family Pseudomonadaceae; genus Pseudomonas; species Pseudomonas sp. NBRC 111133. The sequence continues at coordinate 72,498 of NZ_BCBJ01000168.1, forward strand.
CCGCCACCATCGGTGCCGGCGGCCTGGGTGTGCTCATCCTCACCTCCATCAGCCGCAGCGACATGTCGATGCTGCTGGTCGGCGCCGTGCTGGTCAGCCTGCTGGCAATCATTGCCGACCTGCTCCTGCAAACCCTGCAACGTGCCCTGACTCCAGAAGGACTGCGCTCATGATCGAACTGAAGAACCTCAGCAAAACCTTCAACGTCAACGGCAAGGACGTGAAAGCCGTCGACGCGGTCAACCTCACCGTCAACGAAGGGGAAATCTGCGTGTTCCTCGGCCCCTCGGGCTGCGGCAAAAGCACCACGCTGAAAATGATCAACCGCCTGATCACGCCCACCTCGGGCCAGGTGTTCATCAATGGCGAAGACACCACCGGGCTGGACGAAGTGACCCTGCGCCGGCACATCGGCTATGTGATCCAGCAGATCGGTTTGTTCCCCAACATGACCATCGAAGAGAACATCACTGTGGTCCCGCGCCTGCTCGGCTGGGACAAGCAAAAGTGCCACGAGCGTGCGCGCGAGCTGATGCACATGATCAAGCTCGAGCCCAAGCAGTACCTGCAGCGCTACCCGCGCGAGCTGTCCGGTGGCCAGCAGCAGCGCATCGGCGTGATCCGCGCCTTGGCGGCAGAAGCGCCGGTGCTGCTGATGGACGAGCCGTTCGGCGCGGTCGACCCGATCAACCGCGAGATGATCCAGAACGAGTTCTTCGAGATGCAGCGGGCGCTGAACAAGACGGTGATCATGGTCAGCCACGACATCGACGAGGCGATCAAGCTGGGCGACAAGATCGCCATCTTCCGTGCCGGCAAACTGTTGCAGCTGGACCACCCGGACACCCTGCTGGCGCACCCGGCGGATGAGTTTGTCAGCAACTTCGTTGGCCAGGACAGCACCCTCAAACGCCTGTTGCTGGTGCGTGCCGAGGATGCGGCGGACAACGCGCCGTCGGTGAGCCCGGAAACGCCTGTGAGCGATGCGTTGGAGCTGCTGGATGAGCACGACCGCCGCTACGTGGTGGTGACCGATACACAGAACAAGGCGCTGGGCTATGTGCGCCGGCGTGACATGCACCGCCAGCAGGGCACCTGTGGTGAATTCCTGCGGCCGTTCAATGCCACGGCGTCGCATGATGAGCATTTGCGCATCCTGCTGTCGCGGATGTACGAGTTTAATAGGGCGTGGTTGCCGGTGCTGGATGCGGAGCAGGTGTTTTTGGGCGAGGTGACGCAAGAGTCGATTGCGGCTTACCTGAGTTCGGGCAGGTCGCGCGGAGCGAAGACCAGCATTGTCTCGCCCGCTGAGGCGGTGGTTTCGTAATCGCTGGGGGCGCTTTGCGCCCCCGGCGATCTCAGATCAGAACCCTACACTGGCCTGCACATAAAAGGTTCGCGGCTCCCCCACATAAATGCCGGCATTGTTGTCGCTGGAACGGGTGAAGTACTGCTTGTCGAACAGGTTCTTCACCCCCGTCGGCATTGATCCCGGTGCCCGGCGCACGCTGCTTGGATTGGGCGTAGGCATCCAGGTTCCAGGTCCAGCGGTTGACCGCGTAGCGCACGCCGGCAGTGACCACCTGACGTGAATAGAACGGCAAGTCACGGCCCTTGAAGCCCGGGATCTCACCTTCATAGGTTGCACGGGTAAAGGTGTAGCCACCGCTCACCGACAAGCCATCCAGGCGCGGGTCCAGCCCGGCCAGGTCATAGCGCACAGAAGCCTCGACCCCTTGGTGCTTGGTCGCACCCAGGTTGGTCCAGCCCACGTCGTTGCTGATGTATTGCAGTTCGTCATCGAAGTCGATGTAGAACGCCGTCAGCTCACCGGCAAAACCGCCATCGTCATAACGCGTGCCAATTTCGTAGGTCTTGGCCTTTTCCGGCTCCAGGCCATTGGCCGTGCTGTTGCCTGTCCCGCCCTGCCCCAGCTGGAAGTACTGCAAACTGCCGAACGAAGTTTCCTAGTTGGCGAACACTTTCCACGCGTCGGAGATGTGGTACATCACGCTCAGCGCCGGCAGCGGCTCGTTGCTGGTAATGCTGCGTTTCTTTTCCGCCACCGAGCGGTTGTTGGCATCCAGCACCGGGCGGTCGCGCCAGTCAGTGTTGATGTGCTCGAAGCGGATGCCCGGGGTGATGGTCCAGTTGCCCACGTCGATCTTGTCGTCGATGTAGTAGGCACTGGCCTCGGTGCCACCGCTGCGGTCCTGGAACACATGGCCGTCGGAGGTCGGGGTCACGGTGGGGACGTTGTCGATCAGCGCCAGGCGCGTCGACTGCTCACGCATCGCTTCCTTCAGGTAGCGGTAACCCGCACTGACTTCCTGCGTGGTCGGGCCGGCAAAGAAGATGCGCGACACACGCGGCTCGATGGCGAAGGTGTGGTAGTTGCGCGGGTACGACGACAGGGTCTTCATGTCACGCGAAGCGATGGCACTGCCATGGAAGCTGTCGGTGTAATAAGTCAGCACTTCGAACTGGGTGGCATCGTCGAGCTGGCGTTGCCATTTGAACGACACGTCCTTGCGCCGACCGGCGAAGTAGTCGTGGTCGCGCAGCGACTGGTACGGGTTGCTGTCGTACTGGGCCTGGGTCAGGCCACCGGGCATGTCAGCACGGCCATCGTAGTAGTGGAAGTTGAGCCAGAACTCGTCGACATCGGTCGGCGCCCAGTGGGTCTTGAGGATAACGTCGTCGATATCGTTGCCGTTGTTGCTTTCACGGTAGCCGTTGCCGTTGAGCCCGGTGTACAGCAGCGCCACACCCATGCCGTTGTCTGCCGTGCCGCCGACGAAGGCCGACTCGGTGTGCTTCCAGCCGCCGTGCTGGGAAGTTTCCAGCGTGGTGGACAACTCTGCGGAAGGTTTTTCCGGAATCGCCCGGGTGACGAAGTTGATCACCCCGCCCACGCTCTGCGGGCCATAGCGTACCGAGCCTGCACCACGTACCACGTCGATGCTGTCGAGGTTGCCCGAGGAAATCGGCGCCATCGACAGCTGCGGCTGGCCATACGGCGCGAACGCGGCCGGGATGCCGTCGATCAACACGGTGGCGCGCGGCGACAGGCGCGAGGTGAGGCCGCGCACGGCCACGTTCAGCGACAGGTCGCTACCGCCGGTGCCGTTGGAATCCTGCACCTGCACACCCGGGATGCCGCGAAGCACATCGCGCACGTTCATCGCGCCCTTCTCCACCATCGCCTCGCGGCGTACCACGGTGCGCGCGCCGGGGTGGTTCTGTACCACACTCTGCTGCGCATCGCCAGTACCCGGACAAAGGCATCGTGGGTGAGGTCCTCGGCCTGCTGACGACTGCGCAGTTTGCGCGTCCAGGTGCCGATCAGCTCATGGTCGGGGGTCATCAGGGAGGCAGATAAGGGTGCGAATAGTAATGTTTCTCATCAAAACCAGCAAATCCGCCATTCGGTAACAAAAAATTTATGAGCAATTTCCTGTACGTGGGTGCCAGGAAAATGTGGCCATAAATATGAACACCTGAAGCCATTTCCCGGGCACGCCCGCTCCCCCAGAAAGCGCGCGATGCCTGTGGGAGCGGGCGCGCCCGCGAAGGAGCCAATACGGTCTATTCCACAATATTTAACGCTTGAAACATCGTGGGGAACATCAGCCGGTCACATGGGTCGGTTATTCAAATGGCTGGTCGTCGATCCACGCCGATCACGCCCGGATTACCTGTTGATTCTGCATTCTTCACGCCCTAAAGTGCGCGCCGAACGTCCATGCTGGAAACGATCCATCCGGCTCAAGTACTGAGTAGGCGAACCAAAGTGGGGATACGGAGGACGTTCAGTTTGCAGCCACTTATTCTTTCAGTTTGCCCATGGAGTCCCTGAGCATGTCGATCCAGGTCGAAGACTATTTCGCGCGTGACACCTTCCAGAAAATGAAGGCATTCGCCGACAAGCAGGAAACCCCGTTCGTACTCATCGATACCCAGATGATCAGCCAGGCCTATGACGACCTGCGCGCCGGTTTCGAATTCGCCAAGGTGTACTACGCGGTCAAGGCCAACCCGGCCGTCGAAATCATCGACCTGCTCAAAGAGAAAGGTTCGAGCTTCGACATCGCCTCGATCTACGAGCTGGACAAAGTGCTGGGCCGTGGCGTCAGCGCCGACCGTATCAGCTACGGCAACACCATCAAGAAGTCCAAGGACATCCGCTACTTCTACGAGAAGGGCGTGCGCCTGTACGCCACCGACTCCGAAGCCGACCTGCGCAACATCGCCAAGGCCGCACCGGGTTCGAAAGTGTATGTGCGTATCCTGACCGAAGGCTCCACCACTGCCGACTGGCCACTGTCCCGTAAATTCGGCTGCCAGACCGACATGGCCATGGACCTGCTGATCCTTGCCCGCGACCTGGGCCTGGTGCCTTACGGCATCTCCTTCCACGTGGGCTCGCAGCAGCGCGACATCAGCGTATGGGATGCTGCCATTGCCAAGGTCAAGGTGATCTTCGAGCGCCTGAAGGAAGAAGACGGCATCGAGCTCAAGCTGATCAACATGGGTGGCGGCTTCCCGGCCAACTACATCACCCGTACCAACAGCCTGGAAACCTACGCTGAAGAAATCATCCGCTTCCTGAAGGAAGACTTCGGTGACGAGCTGCCGGAAATCATCCTGGAGCCAGGCCGTTCGCTGATTGCCAACGCCGGTATCCTGGTCAGCGAAGTGGTGCTGGTGGCGCGCAAGTCGCGTACCGCCGTCGAGCGCTGGATCTACACCGACGTGGGCAAGTTCTCCGGCCTGATCGAAACCATGGACGAAGCCATCAAGTTCCCGATCTGGACCGAGAAGAAAGGCGAAGCCGAAGAAGTGGTCATCGCCGGCCCAACCTGCGACAGCGCCGACATCATGTACGAAAACTACAAGTACGGCCTCCCGCTGAACCTGGCCATCGGTGACCGCCTGTACTGGCTGTCGACCGGCGCCTACACCACCAGCTACAGCGCGGTGGAATTCAACGGTTTCCCGCCGCTGAAGGCTTACTACCTGTAATGCAGAACGGGGCCGCAAGGCCCCGTTTTCATTTGTGTGCTGTCAGTGCCGGCCTCTTCGCGGGCACAGTCAACTCAAGCTTCGCGCCGTTCAATCTCTTCGGCATACCGCTCCGCAAAGGCCATCAACACCGGTCCAGCGCCTTGCAAGGTCACCAACGCAGCACGCAGGAAATTGATGTTCCCCTCAACCCGCGCCCGCTCCAGCCACTGCCCGGCCTCCGCCATTTGCCCACGCTCGACCAGCACCAGTGCCAGGCTGAACATCCCGCGAAAATCGCCCGCCTCGGCCGAGCGTCGATACCAGCGCACTGCCCGCGCCGGGCTGGGTGCCGTGGCAATGCCCTGCTCCAGGTAACGCCCATACAAGTTCATCGACTTGGCATGCCCCATCTGCGCAGCCTTCTCGTAGCACATCAGGGCCTGTCCCTGATTGGCCGGTACACCGCGCCCGGTAGCCAGCAGATTACCCAGGTTGTACAGGCCCCAATCCAGCCCGGCGTCGGCCGCGCGAGCATAGTGGATAGCCGCCTGCGTCAGGCTTGGCTCACCGCCCCAACCATGCTCCAGGCAACGCCCGAGCATGTTGTGCGCCATGGCACTGCCACCCTGTGCGGCGATGCCGAACCAACGCCGGGCCACGGTGGCGTCTTCTTCGATACCGCGGCCATCCAGCAGGATTTGCCCCAACAGCAACTGCGCCTCGACCGCGCCCTGCCCCGCCGCCGCCAGAATCGCTTGCGCGGCCTTGCCGGGGCTTTCCTCCAGCATGGCCTGCAAACCGGCCACATCCACCACTTCCTCACGTCGCAACTGGTAGGACACGGCTCAGACCTCGGCCCAGCGGCGCAGCAGGTTGTGGTAGGTGCCGGTCAGTTGCAGCAGCGACGGATGGTCCGGCACATCGGCAGTCAATTGCTGGATAGCGTTATCCATCTCGAACAACAGCGCCCGCTGGCTGTCCTCACGCACCAGGCTCTGGGTCCAGAAAAAAGCGGCGTAACGCTGGCCACGGGTTACCGGGTTGACCTTGTGCAGGCTAGTGCCGGGGTACAGCACCAGGTCTCCGGCGGCCAACTTTACCTGCTGCACGCCGTAAGTGTCCTGAATCACCAACTCGCCACCGTCGTAGCTGTTCGGGTCGCTGAGGAACAGCGTGGAAGAGAGGTCGGTACGCACCCGCTCGGCGCTGCCCTTGGGCTGGCGCAGGGCGTTGTCGATGTGGAAGCCGAAATTGCCGCCTTCGCGGTAGCAGTTGATCAGCGGCGGGAACACCTTGTGTGGCAAGGCCGCCGACATGAAGCGCGGGGTTTTCCACAGCCGGTCGATCAGCGCGCTGCCAATCTCCTTGGCCAGCGGGTGCCCTTCCGGCAACTGCAGGTTGTGCTTGGCCTTGGCCGACTGGTAACCCGCCGTAGCCTTGCCATCAGCCCAGTCGGCCTGCTCCAGCGCCTCGCGAATACGGGCCAGCTCATCAGCGTCGAACAGGCCTGGGATGTGAAGCAGCATGGCAGCAGCACCGTTAGGAAGTGTAAAGGTGGCAATGATATTGATTCCCTTTTGCGCTGCACAAGTCCCATTCGCCGCTTAAGACGTTTCAGCTGTATGAAACCGTAAAGGCAAATTGTAAAGATTGTAAATTCTTCACGAATGGTAACGACTCTCAATTGTGAGTCACAATTGCTTACATTAAGATCCGCCGCCTCAACACCTTGGGGAAGGTCCTTAGCAATGCGCCAGTCCGTACCATCTGCTGTGAGTTCGCCACGCCTGATCGTGTCTGCCATCGGTGTCGCCCTTAGCGCCACGTCGGTCTACGCCGCCGCCCCTGCCGCGAACAGCGCCATTACCCTCGACGCCACCAGCGTCAATGGCAAGGCTGAACAAGCCAGCACCGATTACAAGGTCGAAAAGGCCTCCTCGCAGAAGTACACCGCGCCGCTGGTAGACACCCCGCGCTCGGTTACCGTGATCCCGCAGCAAGTGATCAAGGACACCAATGCCCTGACCCTGCAGGACGCACTGCGCACTGTGCCGGGCATTACCTTCGGTGCCGGCGAAGGCGGCAACCCGCAAGGCGACCGTCCGTTCATCCGTGGCTTCGACGCCCAGGGCGATACCTACCTGGACGGCGTGCGAGACACTGGCGCTCAAACCCGCGAAATCTTCGCCATCGAGTCGGTGGAAGTGGCCAAGGGCCCTAACTCGGCCATCGGTGGCCGTGGCGCTGCCGGCGGTACCATCAACCTGGTGAGCAAGCGTGCGCATCTGGGTAACTCGCTGGACGGCGCCTGGACCTGGGGCAGCGACCAGACCCAGCGCTACACCTTCGATGGCAACTACCAGTTCAGCGATACCGTTGCCGGCCGCCTGAACCTGATGACCCACGAAAGCAACGTCGCCGGCCGCGACAAGGTCAACTACGACCGCTGGGGTATCGCCCCGTCGCTGGCATTCGGCCTGGGCACGCCAACCCGCGTCAACCTTGACTACTACCACCTGGAAAGCGACGACCTGCCGGATTCGGGCATTCCGTACACCATCCCGACCAATGGCAGCGGCGGGCGCACCTCGGCGCACCCGAGCAAACCGGATGACGGCGGCGACAGCGATAACTTCTACGGCCTGACCGGTCGCGACTTCCGCAAGACCCGCGTGGACATCGCCACCTTGGCCATCGAGCACGACCTGACCGACGCGCTGACCATCAAGAACACCCTGCGTCACGGCAACAGCATGCAGGACTACATCCTGACCCAGCCTGACGACAGCAAGGGCAACGTCAATAACGGCAGCGTATGGCGCCGGGCCAACACCCGTGTGGGCAACACCGCTACCACCACCAACCAGACCGACCTGTTTGGCGAGTTCTACGTCGGTGGCCTTAAGAACAGCTTCTCCACCGGTATCGAACTGAGCCGTGAAGAAAGCGAGCGCTCCAGCTACACCGTTGACACCGACACCGTCCCAGGTGGCAGCGCCAATACCAACTGCACCCCGGGCATGATCGGCGCCACCAGCGGCTACAACTGCACCTCGCTGAGCAACCCGAACCCGGATGATCCGTGGAACGGCACCATCTCGCGCAACTACGCTGGCACCACCACCAACAGCAAGACCCGTGCGATCTACGTGTTCGATACCCTGGAGCTGACCCCCGAGTGGCTGGTCAACATGGGCCTGCGATACGACCACTTCGACACCGACTACAAAACCTACAACGCCGCTGGCACCACCACTGCCAAAGGCAACGACGTCAGCGAGTTCGTGACCGGCCAACTGGGTCTGGTGTGGAAGCCGGCCGAAAACGGCAGCATCTACGTGTCCTACGCCACCTCCGCTACGCCACCAGGCGCCATGCTCGGCGAAGGTACCGAAGGCAACCCGCTGGGTGGCACACCTGACCGCAACGGGAATCTGCTGGCCAGCGATATGGAGCCGGAAGAAACCACCAACTACGAGATCGGCACCAAGTGGAACCTGCTTGACGAGCGCCTGTCACTGGCGGCGGCGCTGTTCCGCACCGAGAAAGAAAACGCCCGGGTACAGGTCAACACCAACACCTACGAGAACGTCGGTGAAACCCGCGTGCAAGGTATTGAACTGTCTGCCAGCGGCAAGCTGACCGACAAATGGCAGGTGTTCGCCGGCTACACCTACATGCAGGCCCGCCAGATCGACGGCGGCCCGCTGGGCAAGGCCAACGACGGCAACCAACTGCCCAACACGCCAAACAACAGCGCCAGCCTGTGGACCACTTACGCGATCACACCGAAGCTGACCATCGGTGGTGGTGCGTTCTACGTGGATGACGTGTACGGCAGCGTGGCCAACACCACCATGGTCGACAGCTATGTACGCTACGACGCCATGGCGGCCTACAAACTGACCAAGAACGTCGACCTGCAGCTGAACGTGCAGAACCTGACCAACGAGGTGTACTACGACAAGGCCTTCTCCACTCACTTCGCCAACCAGGCGGCCGGGCGGACTGCACTGTTGACCACCAGCGTTCACTTCTAAAGCAGCAACCCTAAGCCCCGTTCATTCCAGTGAGCGGGGCTTTTGCGTATCAAGGCATAATGCGCGCCGCGCAGGTAGCGGCAGCAACACAAGGTGAGAGACGTGGTGAAGAAGACGCTGTTCCAATTGCACTGGTTCTTTGGCATCACCGCTGGCCTGGTGCTGGCCTTGATGGGCATCACCGGGGCCTTGTATTCGTTCCAGGAAGAACTGCTGCGCGCATTCAATGCCGATGTGCTTAAGGTAGAGGTGCGCGCCGAAGGCGTGCTGCCGCCAGCCGAACTGGTGCAGCGTGTAGAGGCCCAACAACACGACAAGGTGTCGATGCTGTGGGTCGACGTGCGTGAAGGTAACGCCGCGCGGGTCTTCTTCATGCCGCCACCGGGCGAACGCCGTGGCGAGCTGCGCTATGCCGACCCTTATACCGGCGAACTGAAGGGCGAAGTGGCCGGGCAAGGCTTCTTCAACCTCATGCTCAACCTGCACCGTTTCCTGGCCATGGGCGACACCGGCCGGCAGATTACCGGTGCCTGCACCCTGATGCTGGTGTTCTTCTGCCTCTCCGGCCTGTACCTGCGCTGGCCGCGCAAGGCACTGGACTGGCGCACCTGGCTGACCTTCGACTGGGCCAAGAAAGGCCGAGCCTTCAACTGGGACCTGCACGCCGTGGCCGGTACCTGGTGCCTGCTGTTCTATCTGCTGTTCGCCCTGACCGGGCTGTTCTGGTCCTATGAATGGTACCGCGAAGGCCTGAACAAGCTGCTGGCCGACGCGCCGGCGGCCGGCCAGCAACAAAAACGCGGCGAAGGCCGTGGCCGCCACGGGCCGCAGAAAGTCGACAAGAACGCCCCGCCGCTGGTGGTCGACTACGACGCAATCTGGGCCAACCTCAAAAACGCTGCCGGCCCAGGCCTTGCCGCCTACAACCTGCGCCTGCCAGCGGTTGGCGGCCAGCCGGCCAACCTGTTCTACCTGCTGGAAGACTCCGCCCACCCACGCGCCTTCAACACCCTGGTGCTGGACCCGGCCACCGGCCAGGTGAAAAACCACGACCGTTACACCGACAAGTCCTTCAAGGCCCAGCTGCTGCAGAGCGTCTACGCCCTGCACGTTGGCGAATACTTCGGCCTGCTGGGCCGCATCATCGTCACCCTCGCCAGCCTGACCATGCCGCTGTTCTTCGTCACCGGCTGGCTGCTGTACCTCGACCGCCGCCGCAAGAAGCGCCAGGTGCGCGAGGCACGAGGCAACGTGGCCAGCAACGATGGCAGCGGCGAAAGCTGGCTGATCGGTTTTGCCAGCCAAAGCGGCTTTGCCGAGCAGCTGGCCTGGCAGAGCGCCGGGCAGCTGCAAGCAGCTGGCATGCCGGTACAGGTGCGCGCCCTGGCCGAACTGGGTGAAAACGACCTTCGCCAAGCCCGCCGCGCGCTGTTCGTGATCAGCACCTTCGGCGACGGCGAAGCCCCCGACAGCGCCCGCGCCTTCGAGCGCAAGGTGCTTGGCCAACCTTGGGCGCTGAACAACCTCAGCTACGCTGTACTCGCCCTCGGCGACCGCCAGTATCCGCACTTCTGCGGCTTCGCCCGCCGCTTGCAGGCATGGCTGGGTGAGCGCGGCGCCAGCAGCGCGTTCAGCCCGGTGGAAGTGGACAATGCCGACCAGGCAGCGCTGCAGCAGTGGCAGCAAGAACTGGCGCAGCTGACCGGCGCCCAGCCGGTGGCCGCCTGGCAGCCGCCGAGCTTTGGCAACTGGTCACTGGTGCGCCGCGAACTGTTGAACCCTGGCAGCCAGGGGCAGCCGGTGTACCTGCTTGGCTTGCAACCGCAAGCGCCTGCCAGCTGGGAGGCCGGCGACCTGGTGGAGATCCTGCCACTCAATGGCCAGCCCCGTGTCGACGCTTTCCTCAATGGCCTGGCGCTAGACGCCAGTGCCAAGGTGCAGGTGAATGGCCTGAGCGAAACCCTGGCCCTGGCCCTCGCTGGCCGCCAGTTGCCGGCACGCCGTGATCACTTGATCGGCTTGCAGCCGCAGGCGTTGATCGATGCACTGGTGCCGATCGGCAGCCGCGAATACTCCATCGCCTCGATCGCCAGCGATGGCGTGCTGGAGCTGATCGTGCGCCAGGAACGCCATGCCGATGGCCACCTGGGCCTGGGCTCGGGCTGGCTGACCGAGTACCTGCCGCTGAACGGCACCTTGAGCCTGCGCCTACGGCGTAACAGCGGCTTCCACCTGCCGGAAAGTGCTGCACCGATGATTCTGATCGGTAACGGCACCGGTCTGGCCGGTCTGCGTAGCCTGATCCGGGCGCGGGTGAATGCTGGCGAGCAGCGTAACTGGCTGCTGTTCGGCGAGCGTAACCGGGCGCATGACCTGCTGTGTGGCGAAGAGCTGCAAGGCTGGCTGGAAAGCGGTGATCTGGCACGGCTGGACCTGGCGTTCTCGCGAGATCAGGCCGAGAAGGTGTATGTGCAGGATGTGTTGCTGCAGCAGGCCGAGGCGTTCAAGCGCTGGGTGGCTGACGGCGCATGCGTGTACGTCTGCGGCAGCCTGCAAGGCATGGCTGCGGGGGTGGATGCAGCGCTCAACGGCATGCTTGGGGAAGCGGCTGTACAGCAGCTGATCGAGGATGGGCGGTATCGGCGGGATGTGTACTGATCAGATATTGATTTAGCCGGTGCCGGCCTCTTCGCGGGCAAGCCCCCTCCCACAGGGTCCACACAGATTTCGAATACTGTGCGGTACCTGTGGGAGCGGGCTTGCCCGCGAAGAGGCCGGTTCAGGCTGTCAGTGCAGCTCGAAGGTATCGGCATCCAGGTTGGCCGGAAACTTGGCCCGGTAAGCCGACAGCTCCGCCGCGCTCAACACTGCGGTAAACACCCCGTCCGCCTCCCCGGCACTGAGCAGGCTCTCGCCCTGGAAGTCCAGCACCTGGCTGTCCCCCGAATACGCAAAGCCCTTGCCGTCCGTCCCCACCCGGTTAACCGCCGCCACATAGCACAGGTTCTCGATCCCCCGCGCCGGCAGCAGCCGGTTCCAATGCTGGCGGCGCGCAGCCGGCCAGTTGGCGGTGTACAGCAGCAGGTCGGTGTCCTGGGCATCGCGGCTCCACACCGGGAAGCGCAGGTCGTAGCAGATCAGTGGGCGAATTCGCCAGCCCTTGAGCTCAAACTGGACCTGGCGCTCGCCCGGGGTGTAGTGCTTGTGCTCACCGGCCATGCGGAACAGGTGGCGCTTGTCGTAATGCAGGATTTCGCCGTCCGGCCGCGCCCACAGCAGGCGGTTGCGGTGGCTGCCGTCAGCGGCCTGGATGATCACGCTACCGGTAATCACCGCGTTGCACTTCTTCGCCTGAGTCTTCAACCACTTGTAGGTCGGGCCATTCTCCGGCTCGCACAGGCTTTCCGATTGCATTGAAAAACCAGTGGTGAACATTTCCGGCAGGATTACCAGGTCCACCTCGCCCACCTGCTCCAGCAGCACCTCGAAGTGCGCATAGTTGGCCTCACGGTCGTGCCAGGCCAGGGTGGTTTGCACCAGGGCGACTTTCAGGTTCGGCAGTGTGCTCAGATCGCGCATAGTCGTTCCGCTGCCTGACGCAGCGTCTCCTCTCGTTTGGCAAAGCACAGGCGAACCAGGCGTTGCTCGGGAATGGGTTGCTGGTAGAACACCGACACCGGAATGGTCGCCACCCCGTGCTCGCGGGTAAGCCACAGCGACATGTCGACATCGTTCAGGTCCGGGCGGATCTGCGAGTAGTCCACCAGCTGGAAATAGGTACCCGCCGTGCGGGTGAAGCTGAACCGCGAACCGTCCAGCAAGCCGCAGAACAGGTCTCGCTTAGCCTGGTAGAAGGCCGGCAGTTCATCGATGTGCTCGGGGTGTTCGGCCATGAAGTCGGCCAGTGCGCACTGCAATGGCGTCACGCCACAGAAGTTGACGTACTGGTGCACCTTGCGCAGCTCCGCACTCAGCGCCGGAGGGGCGATCACGTAGCCGGTCTTCCAGCCGGTAACGTGGTAGGTCTTGCCGAACGAGCTGATCACGAAGGCGCGTTGGTACAACTGCTCATGGGCCAGCACGCTGGCATGGCGCACGCCGTCGTACACCAGATGCTCGTAGACTTCATCGCTGACCAGGTAGATATCGCGGTCGGCAATAAGCTTTGCCAGCTGGTCAAGGTCTTTGCGGGTGATCAGCGCGCCGCTGGGGTTGTGCGGCGAGTTGAGGATGACCATGCGCGTGCGCGGGCTCAAGGCATCGCTGAACTTCTGCCAGTCGATGCGGAAGTCGCCGTCGCTGAGTTGCACATGCACGCAGCGGCCACCGGCCAGTTCCACGGACGGCTCGTAGCTGTCGTAGCAAGGGTCGAAGACGATGACCTCGTCATCGGCATGCACCACGGCCTGAATGGCACAGAAGATCGCCTCGGTGGCACCGGGGGTGATGGTCACCTCCTGGTCGGCATCCACCCTGGCGCCGTACAGGCGCTCGACTTTGGCCACCACCTGTTGGCGCAGCGCCGGCAGGCCGGTCATTGGCGAATACTGGTTATGCCCGGCAGCCACATGCCGGCCTACTGCATCGAGCAGGGCCTGCGGGCCGTTGAAATCGGGGAAGCCTTGCGACAGGTTGAGCGCGCCGGTCTGCACGGCGAGCTGGGACATGGTGGTGAAGATGGTCGTGCCGACATTCGGCAGTTTGCTGCGGATCATGGAGCCCTCTTTCCTGGGGTGTATCCGGCACGGGGTGGAGTCCGAGCATAGCGGATCGAGCGGTCAGGAAAAAGGTTGAAACATTAGGGGCATTGCGCTGGATCAACGGGCCTCTTCGCGGCTAAAGCCGCCCCACAGGGACACCACAGATTTCGAAAACTGTGCAGTACCTGTGGGAGCGGGTTTACCCGCGAAGAGGCAGACGCGGAATCAGCGCTTGTCGCGGCGCTTTTTCTCGGCCTTCTTGTGGTGCGACATCAGGCGGCGCTTCTTGTTGACCTGGCGGTCGGTGAGGGTGTTCTTCTTGCCCTCGTACGGGTTCTCGCCGCCCTTGTACTCGATGCGGATCGGCGTACCGACCAGCTTCAGCACCCGGCGATAGGTGTTCTCCAGGTAACGGGAGTACGACTTCGGAATGCTCTCGGTCTGGTTGCCGTGGATCACGATCAGCGGCGGGTTGGCACCACCGAGGTGAGCATAGCGCAGCTTGATGCGGCGGCCGTTGACCAGTGGTGGCTGGTGCTCGCTGACAGCATCTTCGAGGATCTGCGTCAGGCGGCTGGTTGGCCAGCGGGTCACCGCCGAGGTGAACGCGGCCTGCACCGACTTGTACAGGTTGCCCACGCCGGTGCCGTGCAAGGCGGAGATGAAGTGGATATCGGCGAAGTCGACGAAGAACAGCCGACGCTCCAGCTCGGTCTTCACGTAGGCACGTTCACCCGGCTCCATGCCATCCCACTTGTTCAGCGCGATGACGATGGCGCGGCCAGCTTCGAGGGCGAAGCCCAGCAGATTGAGGTCATGGTCAACCACGCCTTCGCGGGCGTCCATGACGAAGATCACCACGTTGGCGTCCTTGATCGCCTGCAGCGTCTTGACCACCGAGAACTTCTCGACTTCCTCGTGGATCTTGCCGCGCTTGCGCACCCCGGCTGTGTCGATGAAGGTGTACTTGTCACCATCACGCTCGAACGGGATGTAGATACTGTCGCGGGTAGTGCCCGGCTGGTCGTAGACCACCACGCGCTCCTCACCGAGCATGCGGTTGACCAGGGTGGATTTACCCACGTTCGGGCGGCCGATGATGGCGATCTTGATGCCATCTTTCTCGCTCGGGCCAGGGATGCGCACGGCCTCTTCGCCTTCGGCGACTTTGGCATCCAGGGCTTCTTCGACCTGGTCGCGCGGCAGGTGGCCGAGCACGGCCTCCATCAGCGCGTTGATACCGCGGCCCTGGGAGCCCGCCACCGGAATGGCGTTGCCCATGCCCAGCGGCGAGAACTCGGCGCGGGCGACGTCGGCGTCGATGTTGTCGATCTTGTTGGCAACCAGAATCGCCGATTTGTTGCGCTTGCGCAGGTGCTCGGCAATCATCTGGTCAGCGGCGGTCATGCCGGCGCGGGCATCGACCAAGAACAGCACATAGTCGGCTTCTTCAATGGCCATGAGCGACTGCTCGGCCATTTTCTCGTCCATGCCCACTTCGTCACCGGTAATACCACCGGTGTCGATCAGAATGAAGGAACGACCCTGCCAGCTGGCATCGCCATACTGGCGGTCACGGGTCAGGCCCGACAAGTCACCGACGATGGCATCGCGGGTTTTGGTCAGGCGGTTGAACATGGTGGATTTGCCGACGTTCGGGCGGCCCACCAGGGCAATTACGGGAACCATCGGCTCTCCACTCTCGAATTCTTGAAAATGCAAAGGCCGCTGCAAGGCAGCGGCCGGAGTACGGGCGGCGTGTCCTACGCCGCGGCTTGAAGCCCGCCAAGGCTTCAAGCATAGCTTCAGCGGATGGTCAGTGCCTCGAGCTTGCCGCTGTTGCCAAAGACGTAGATGGTGTCGCCGACCACAAGTGGGCGGGCGCGCAGGCCATCGCTGTCGATACGCTCACGGCCTACGAAGCGGCCGTCCACCTGGCTCAGCAGGTGCAGGTAACCCTCGAAGTCACCCACTGCCACGTAGCTGCTGAACACTTCAGGCGCGGTCAACTGGCGGCGAGCCATGCTGTCGTTGCTCCACAGGGCACTGGAAGAGCGCTCGTCCACGCCTTCCACGGTACCCGATGCTTCGCTGACGTAGACGTTACCGAAGCCCTGGGCAACGCCCACATAGCTGGAAGCATCGCGCTGCCACAGCTCGCGACCGCTTTCCAGGTCCAGGCCCGCTACACGGCCTTGGTAGGTGCTGACGTACAGGGTACCACCAGACAGCAGCAAGCCGCCGTCGATATCAACCACACGGTCCAGCTCGGAGCGGCCCTTGGGGATGGCCACACGGCTTTCCCACACGGGAACGCCATTGTTGATGTCCACCGCGACCACCTTGCCGGTGGACAGGCCGGCCACGGCCAGGCGGTTGGTGGCAATCGGCGCGCCGGTGCCACGCAGGGTCAGCACGGCCGGGGAGTTTTCGTAGATCCAGCGGCGGTCGCCGGTGGCGGCATCCAGGCCGATCAGGCGGTCGTCCTGGGTCTGAACTACCACTACGTCACCGTTGTTGGCGGGTGGGGCTAGCACTTCGCTGGTCACGCGGGAGCGCCAACGCTCTTCACCGGTGCTGGAATCCAGGGCAATGACTTCACCCTTGAGGGTGCCGAGCATGACCAGGCCGTAGCCCACGCCAACTGCGCCGGAAACCTGCAGCTCCAGGTCCTTCTTCCACACGACATCGCCAGTGATGCGGTCCAGGGCGAACACTTCGCCGTTGACGTCGGAGGCGTAGATACGGTCGTTCTCGATGGCCGGCACCAAGGTGTTGTAGGTCTTACCCTGGCCGTCACCGATCGAACGGCTCCACTGCTTCTTCAGCACCACTTCCTCGGTGAACTTGGTCAGCTCGGCCGGAGGCAGTTCCTTCTTGCTGTTGCTGCTGCAACCTGCGGCCAGTACGGCCAGGGTCAGCACTGCTGCATGTTTCCAACCGATCACTTACGCGTCCCCTTTAGCCAGGTCATCCAGCTTCAATTGCAGGCCACCGACTGCCGCGTCATCGGACAGCGCAGCCTTGGCTTTTTCGTAAGCGCTGTGTGCGTCGGCAGCACGGCCCAGTTGCACCAGCAGGTCACCTTTCAACTCTTCACGGCTGGCCAGGAAGGCTTTGTCGGCGTCGCCGTCGAGCAGCTTGAGGGCGTCTTCGGCCTTGTTCTGGGCGGCCAGCACGCGAGCCAGGCGCTGGCGCGAAATCTCGCCCAAGGTCACGTCGGCCGGCTTGTCCAGCACGCTTTTCAGCTCGGCAGCGGCGTCGTCGAGCTTGCCGCTCTCGACTGCCACCTTGGCCACGAACAGGCTGCCGTACTGGGCGTAAGCAGTACCGCCGAACTCGCTCTTGAGCTTGCCGGCCAGTTCCGCGACCTTGGAGGCGTCTGGCTGGCCAGTCGGCGTCAGGCTGGTCTCAAGCAACGCCTGATACAGCTGCGAGGCACCTTGCGACTGGTTGTTCTGGTACTTGTGCCAGGTATTCCAACCCAACACCACCACGCCGGCCAGCAATGCGCCGGTCAGCAGCGGCTTGCCGTTGCGGTTCCACCAGTCCTTGACGCCTGCCAGATCATCATCATCGGTACTCGACACCCCAATACTCCTTTTCGCCTATTCGTTGTTGAACCGCGTTACGCCTGCGCGATCGCGGTTTCCAGGTGCTCTGCCAGAGCATCCCAGGCAATGTTCTGTTGTTCGCCCTGGCCACGCAGGGGCTTCAAGCCGATTTCTTGCTTGGCCAGCTCGTCGTCGCCCAGGATCAGGGCGAACAGCGCGCCACTCTTGTCGGCTTTCTTGAACTGGCTCTTGAAGCTGCCACCACCGGCGTTTACCGCCAGGCGCAGGCCTGGCAGGCGGTCACGCAGGCCTTCGGACAGGCGCAAACCAGCCAGCTCGGCCTGCTCGCCAAAGGCGCACAGGTAGACGTCGATCTGGCGGCTGATGGACTCCGGCACCTTGCCGAGGGTTTCCAGCAGCAGGATCAGACGCTCGATACCCATGGCGAAACCAACGCCGGTGGTCGGCTTGCCGCCCATCTGCTCGACCAGGCCGTCGTAGCGGCCGCCGGCACACACGGTGCCCTGGGCGCCCAACTTGTCGGTGACCCACTCGAACACGGTCTTGCTGTAGTAGTCCAGGCCACGCACCAGCTTGGTGTTGATCACGAACGGAATGCCGGCTGCGTCCAGGCGGGCCTTCAGGCCTTCGAAGTGCACGCGGGACGCTTCGTCCAGGTAGTCTTCCAGCTTCGGCGCCCCCACCAGCACCGCCTGGGTGTTCTGGTCCTTGCTGTCGAGAATGCGCAGCGGGTTGCTCTTCAGGCGGCGCTGGCTGTCTTCGTCCAGTTGCTCCAGGCGCGCCGAGAGGAACTCGACCAGCGCATCACGGTAGCGCGCGCGGGCTTCGCTGGTGCCCAGGCTGTTGAGCTCCAGCTTGACCGCGTCCTGGATGCCCAGCAGGCCCCACAGGCGCCAGGTCAGCATGATCAGCTCGGCATCGATGTCCGGGCCGTCCAGGTTGAACACTTCCACGCCAATCTGGTGGAACTGGCGGTAGCGGCCCTTCTGCGGGCGCTCGTGGCGGAACATCTGGCCGATGTACCACAGTTTCTGTACCTGGCCGTTGCCGGTGATGCCATGCTCCAGCACGGCACGCACGCACGCGGCGGTGCCTTCAGGGCGCAGGGTCAGCGAATCGCCGTTGCGGTCCTCGAAGGTGTACATCTCTTTTTCGACGATATCGGTCACTTCACCGATCGAGCGCTTGAACAGCTCGGTGAACTCGACGATCGGCGTGCGGATCTGGCTGTACCCGTAGGTATCCAGCAGACCGGCCACGGTGCCTTCGAAGTAGCGCCACAGTGGCGACTGTTCTGGCAGGATGTCGTTCATGCCACGGATGGCTTGCAGCGATTTGCTCACGAAAAGTCCTTACGAATGCTGTGTGTCAGCCACGGGCGATCAGCGCCGCGTCGGCTTCGGCCTTTTCGGCCGCTTTCTGGCGGATGAGCCTTTCCAGCTCATCGACCAGGTTGTCATTGGTCAGCTTCTGCGCCGGCTTGCCGTCGATGTAGATCAGGTTCGGCGTGCCGCCGGTCAACCCTACATGGGCTTCCTTGGCTTCACCGGGGCCGTTGACCACACAACCGATCACCGCCACGTCCAGTGGTACCAGCAGGTCTTCCAGGCGCCCTTCAAGTTCGTTCATGGTCTTCACCACATCGAAGTTCTGCCGCGAGCAGCTCGGGCAGGCGATGAAGTTGATGCCACGCGAACGCAGGTGCAGCGACTTGAGGATGTCGTAGCCGACTTTCACTTCTTCGACCGGGTCGGCCGCCAGCGAGATACGGATGGTATCGCCAATGCCCTCGGCCAGCAGCATACCGAGGCCGACGGCGGATTTCACCGTCCCTGAACGCAGGCCACCGGCTTCGGTGATGCCCAGGTGCAGCGGCTGCACGATTTGCTTGGCCAGCAGGCGGTAGGCTTCGACGGCCATGAACACATCAGACGCCTTGACGCTGACTTTGAAGTCCTGGAAGTCCAGGCGGTCGAGGTGCTCGACATGGCGCAGGGCCGACTCCACCAGCGCCGCCGGGGTCGGTTCGCCGTACTTCTTCTGCAGGTCCTTTTCCAGCGAACCGGCGTTTACGCCGATACGGATCGGGATGCCACGGTCGCGGGCAGCATCGACCACGGCGCGTACACGGTCTTCACGACCAATGTTGCCCGGGTTGATACGCAGGCAATCGACGCCCAGTTCGGCTACGCGCAGTGCGATCTTGTAGTCGAAGTGGATGTCAGCGACCAGCGGCACGCTGACCAGTTGCTTGATCTTGCCAAACGCCTCGGCCGCGTCCATGTCCGGCACCGAAACCCGCACGATGTCCACGCCGGCATCGACCAGGCGCTGGATTTGCGCCACGGTCGCGGCGACATCGTTGGTGTCGGTGTTGGTCATGCTCTGCACCGCGATAGGTGCATCACCACCCACCGGCACATTGCCGACCCAGATTTTGCGGGATTCGCGACGTTTGATCGGAGATTCGCCGTGCATGACTTACTGTCCCAACTTCAGGCGAGCAGTCTCGCCACTGGTGAACGGGGCAACATCGACGGCCTGGCCGTTGTAGCTGACCTGGGCGCCACGGGCAAAGCCCAGGCGTACCGCGAACGGCGGCTTGCCGGTCAGCTCGAGGTTGTCCCCCTTGCGCTTGACGGCGCTGAACAGCACCTTGCCGTTGCCATCCGAGACCTGGGTCCAGCAATCGGCGGTGAACTGGATGGCGACCTTGGCGCTACCTGCCGGCACTGCGGCTGGCTCGGCAGCGGCCACGGCGGCTGGCGCTACAGGCGCAACGGCGGCCGGTGCAGGGGTAACCGGTGCGACCTGAGCAGGCGCTGCGCTGGCCGCAGGTTGCGCAGGCACCTGCTGGGCGGGTGCGGCAGCCGTTGGCGCCGGGGTTGCCGGGGCCTGTTCGGCAGTAGCGGCAGGCTGTTCGGCAGTGCCCTGGTCCAGTGCCAGCGGCGCGCTTTCAGGCTGCTGCCCAGCGGTCACGGCCTGATCTTCAGGCTCGTCAAGCGGGTGAATCTGGGTGGTGCCGTCGGCGCTCTCGACTTCGACGTGCTCCAGGGCCATCTTGGCAAGGTCCTTGCCACGCAGGCTGCCCTGGTCCTGCCACCAGACAAAGCCACCGCCGACCACCGCCACCAGCAACAGCAGGCTGACGCCGCGCAGGATGTTATGCGACAGGCGTACCGGCTCTTCGATACGGCCCAGCGAGTGCACATCGCTGCCTTTGGCGTGGGTACCGGTGTAGCGGTCGAAGGCCTCTACCAGGGTGGCCTGGTCCAGGTCCATCAATTTGGCATAGGCGCGGATATAGCCACGGGCGAAGGTATGACCGGGCAGCTTGTCGAAGGCGCCAGTTTCCACATGGTTCAACGAACTGACAGTGAGGTTGAGCTTGCGGGCCACCTCGGCTTGAGACCAGTCCCGTTTCTCACGGGCCAGGCGCAAAAGCTCACCGGGGTTCTGGCCAGGCGCTACTGCTACTTCGGGATGCGCGGCGTTCATCGTTGCTCCGACAGGTATTGCTGATATTCCGGCGTACCGGGATAAAGTCGTTGTAATTGCTGGCCCATCTCGGCCAGTGTGCCCTGCTCGTCGAACACCCGGGCAAGGCGGCTGCCCAGCAGCAGGCTACGGGCATCGTGGTCGCTCAACTGGCTGAAACGATCGTAGTAGTCCCGGGCCGGCACATAATGCCTGTTTTCGTAGGACAACTCAGCCATTTCCAGCAACGCTTTCGGTTGCCGCCGGTTGAGTTGCAACGCTTTCAGCAGATAAGCATGCGCCTGGTCGCGGCGATCGAGCTTCAGGGCAGTCAGGCCCAGGTTCTCGTACACGCGTGAGCGCTCAGGATACAGGGTATCGGCGCTGGCCAGGCGAAACATCTGCTCGGCCTCGGCAAATCGCCCCTGAGCATAAAGGAAACTGCCGTAATTGTTGCGCATTCGCGTGTCGCCGGCGCGCGCTTGCAAGGCCTTGCGAAAGTGGGCTTCAGCGAGCGCCGGCTCACCTTCGGCCTGGAACACCAGCGCCAGGGCCGCGTGCGCGTCGGCATCAGTGCTGTCGAGGGCCAGGGCCTTGCCCAGTGGCGCCTTGGCCTGCTCGGTCAAACCCTGTTGCAAATACCCCAGGCCCAGTTGCACATAAGCCCGCCCCGCCTCCGCCCTGCCCTGGCGGCTGGCCAGGGGGTCGCTCGCACCGCCCGACACACAGCCGGCCAGCAGCGAGAGCGCAAGGATCGACAGCGCGGCGCGCAGGCTCATGGGCAAGGTCCCGGTCAGTGGCTGGCGGCGCTGTCTTGCAGCTCGACGTCCGCGGAAAGCTGGCGCACGGCAATGTAGCGCTCGCTACGGCGGGTGCGGTCGTTGACCTGGCCGACCAGCTGACCGCAGGCAGCATCGATATCGTCACCACGGGTGGTGCGCGTGGTCACGTTGAAGCCACCGTGGTGCAGCAGGTCCTGGAAGCGACGAATGGCGTTGTTGCTTGGCCGCTCGTAGCCCGAATGCGGGAACGGGTTGAACGGGATCAGGTTGATCTTGCACGGCACGTCGCGCAGCAACTCGATCATCTGTGCGGCATGCTCAGGCTGGTCGTTGACGTCCTTGAGCAGGGTGTACTCGACAGTAAGCACGCGCTTGCCACCCAGGGTGGACATGTAGCCCATGCACGATTCCAGCAGCACTTTCAGCGGGTACTTCTTGTTGATCGGTACCAGCTTGTTGCGCAGCTCGTCGTTCGGTGCGTGCAGCGACAGGGCCAGCGACACGTCGATGTGCTTGGCCAGTTCGTCGATCATCGGCACCACGCCCGAGGTGGACAGGGTGACGCGACGCTTGGAAATGCCATAGCCCAGGTCATCCATCATGATTTTCATGGCGGCGATGACGTTGTCGAAGTTCAGCAAGGGCTCGCCCATGCCCATCATCACCACGTTGGTAATCGCGCGGTCGACTTTGGCAGGGACGGTCCCGAAGGATTTGTTGGCAAGCCACACCTGGCCGATCACTTCGGCGGCAGTGAGGTTGCTGTTGAAGCCTTGCTTGCCGGTGGAGCAGAAACTGCAGTCCAGGGCACAGCCGGCTTGCGACGATACGCACAAGGTGCCGCGGTCGTCGGTAGGAATGTAGACGGTCTCGACGCAGCTGCCGGAGGCAACGCGGATCACCCACTTGCGGGTACCGTCGGCGGAAATGTCTTCACTGACCACTTCCGGAGGCCGAATCTCGGCAACGGCCTCGAGCTTTTCGCGCAAGACCTTGCCTACGTTGGTCATGGCCGCAAAGTCGGACACGCCAAAATGGTGAATCCATTTCATCACCTGGCCGGCACGGAAGCGTTTTTCCCCGATCGAGTCGAAGAATTGTTCCATTTCCGGCTGGGTCAGACCCAACAGGTTGATTTTGCCAGTAGATGTCGTCATGGATTCACCCTCACCCGTAAGCTTTCGCTTAGCGAGTGGTTACCTCGGTAGCAGCGAAGAAGTAAGCGATTTCGCGAGCAGCAGCAGCTTCGGAGTCCGAACCGTGAACGGCGTTGGCGTCGATCGACTCGGCGAAGTCAGCACGGATGGTGCCTGGAGCAGCTTCTTTAGGGTTGGTAGCGCCCATCAGCTCACGGTTCAGAGCGATGGCGTTTTCGCCTTCCAGAACCTGAACAACAACCGGGCCGGAAGTCATGAAGGCAACCAGGTCACCGAAGAAGCCGCGCTCGCGGTGCTCAGCGTAGAAGCCTTCGGCTTCGGCTTTGGACAGTTGCTTGATTTTCGAGGCAACGATTTTCAGGCCGGCTTCTTCGAAGCGAGTGGTGATCTTGCCGATGACGTTTTTGGCAACGGCGTCAGGCTTGATGATCGAGAAAGTACGTTGAACAGCCATGGAAAACTCCAGAATATGAGTGACACGAAAAATTAAACCCGCGAATTATACGCGGGTTCCGGGGGATTGCCTAACCTGCAAGTGACGCTTAGTCGGCTTCGTCGATCCAGGCAGCCTGGATGGCCTCGAGCACTTTCTCACCGCCGCGTGACGGATCGTCGCTGAACTCTGGCAATGCCAGCACCCAGCGGTGCAGGTCTACGAAATTCACATAACGAGGATCGACCTCAGGCTTGCTTTCTGCAAGCTGAATGGCGATCTCAAGTACATCAATCCATTTCAGGCTCATGGTGCAAACCTCAGTGCGGCGCTTCAGCGGCGTGGTTGAGCGAGTACTTGGGGATCTCGATGGTCAGGTCTTCGTCAGCGACGACCACCTGGCAACCAAGCCGCGACTGCGCTTCCAGGCCCCAGGCCTTGTCCAGCATGTCTTCTTCCAGCTCGTCGGCTTCTTCCAGCGAGTCAAAACCCTTGCGCACGATGCAGTGGCAAGTGGTACAGGCCTTGACGCCGCCGCAGGCACTTTCCATCTCGATGTGATGGTCGTGGGCCAGTTCCAGGATGTTGGTCCCGGTCGGCACCTCCACGGTCAGCCCCTCGGGGCAGAACTTCTCATGCGGCAGGAATGTCACCAGCGGCATCGGTTACTCCTCGATCTCATTCAGGTTGCGCCCGGCCAGTGCGGCTTTGACCGTCGAATCAAGGCGACGGGCGGCAAATGCGTCGGTCACCTGCGACAGACGCTTGGTCTGTTGCTCGATGGCTGCGCCATCGGTGCCGGCCAGCAAATCACGTAGTTCTTGCATCTGGAATTCGATGGCTTCGCGCTCGTCACTGCTGAGCAGGCGCTCACCGTCGGCGTCCAGGGCGCCCTGTACCGCTTCCAGCAGGCGCTCGCCGTCCACCTGGTGCTCGCGCAGCTGGCGGGCGTGCTTGTCGGAACCTGCGTGTTCGAAGGAATCCTTCAGCATGCGGGCGATTTCGCCGTCGGTCAGGCCGTAGGACGGTTTGACCTGGATGCTGGCTTCCACGCCCGAGCCCAGTTCGCGGGCGGCAACGCTGAGCAGGCCGTCGGCATCCACCTGGAAGGTGACGCGGATTTTCGCCGCACCGGCAACCATGGCCGGAATGCCGCGCAGCTCGAAACGGGCCAGCGAGCGGCAGTCGCTGATCAGCTCGCGCTCGCCCTGCAGGACGTGGATCATCATGGCCGTCTGGCCATCTTTATAAGTGGTGAACTCCTGGGCACGCGCCACCGGAATGGTGGTGTTGCGCGGGATCACTTTCTCCATCAGCCCGCCCATGGTCTCAAGACCCAGCGACAGCGGGATGACATCGAGCAGCAGCAGCTCGCCACCTTCGCGGCGGTTGCCCGCCAGGGTGTCGGCCTGAATGGCGGCACCGATGGCCACCACCTGGTCAGGGTCGATCGAGGTCAGCGGGGTACGGCCGAACAGCGCGCCCACGGCTTCGCGCACGCGCGGAACGCGGGTCGAGCCACCCACCATGACTACCGCACTGACTTCTTCCAGCTCCACGCCACTGTCGCGAACGGCGCGGCGGCAGGCCTTGAGGCTGCGGGCAACCAGCGGCTCGATCATGGCTTCGAAGGCGGCGCGGTTCAGTTCGCCCTGCCAGGCGCCATGGCTGACGCTGACCACATCGGCGTCGGTCAGGGCTTCCTTGGCGGCGCATGCTGTTTGCAGCAACGCACGCTGGGTGGCCGGGTCCAGGTCGGACGACAGGCCAGCCTGCTCAATGATCCAGCCGGCAATGGCGTGGTCGAAATCGTCACCACCCAGGGCGGTATCGCCACCGGTGGCCAGCACTTCGAACACGCCAGCGGTCAGGCGCAGGATGGAAATATCGAAGGTACCGCCGCCTAGGTCATAGATGGCCACCACGCCTTCGGCGTTCTGGTCCAGACCATAGGCCACGGCTGCCGCGGTCGGCTCGTTGAGCAGGCGCAGCACGTTCAGGCCTGCCAGGCGCGCAGCGTCCTTGGTGGCCTGGCGCTGTGCGTCGTCGAAATAGGCCGGCACGGTGATCACCGCGCCTACCAGCTCACCACCCAGGGTCGCTTCGGCGCGTTCGCGCAGCACTTTGAGGATATCGGCGGACACTTCCACCGGGCTTTTCGGCCCCTGCACCGTGTCGATGAACGGCATGTGCGACTCGCCACCCACAAAGCGGTATGGCAGCTGCTCGCCCAGTTGCTTGACGTCGGCCAGGCCGCGCCCCATCAGGCGCTTGACCGACAGCACGGTGTTCAGCGGGTCGCTGGAAGCGGCATCACGTGCGGCCTGCCCCACTTCGTTGCGCCCTTCGAGGTAGCGCACCGCGGACGGCAGAATGACGTTACCCTGCGCATCAGGCAGGGGCTCGCTACGGCCGCTGCGCAACGCGGCGACCAGAGAGTTGGTGGTACCCAGGTCGATCCCCACCGCCAGGCGGCGCTGGTGCGGCTGAGGGCTTTGACCGGGTTCGGCAATCTGCAGTAGGGCCATGCTTATCTGAATACCTTAGGTGCCATCACGGGCGACACCGGGTTAATCGTCGAGGCGCTCTTCCAGTTGGCGCACTTCTTGGGCGAGCTTGTCGAGGAACTGCATGCGGCGCATCAGGCGCTCGGCCTTTTCGCGCTCGCCTGGGGCATCCCAGCAGGCGGCAAAGTCCTCGTTCAGGGTGTCCTGGGCAGCCTTCAGGCGCCGCTTGAATACACCCACGCCGTCAAGGTCGGCTTCGTCCTGCAACTCTTCGAGCTCTTCACGCCACTGCATCTGCTGCAACAGGAAATCCGGGTCGTGGACCGTGACTTCCTGGGGCACTTCATGGCCGCTGATGGCCAGCAGGTAGCGGGCGCGACGTGGCGCACTGCGCAGTGTCTGGTAAGCGTCGTTGAGGGCTGCGGACTTTTCCAGCGCTACACGCTGCTCACGCTCGGAGGCGTCGGCAAAGCGGTCGGGATGGACTTCCCGGGCCAACTCGCGGTAGCGAGTGGCCAGCTTGTCGAGGTCCAGGCGGAAGCTTGGCTGGAGGTCAAACAATGCGTAATGACAAGGAGTACCCACAGCCAGCCTCAAACGTTGAAGCTTTCGCCGCAGCCACACTCACCGCGCACGTTGGGGTTGTTGAACTTGAAGCCTTCGTTCAACCCTTCCTTGACGAAATCCAGCTCGGTGCCGTCGAGGTAGACCAGGCTCTTGGGATCGATGATCACCTTCACGCCATGGTTCTCGAACACCTGGTCTTCGTCCGCCAGTTCGTCAACGAACTCCAGCACGTAGGCCAGGCCCGAGCAACCGGTGGTGCGCACGCCCAGGCGAATGCCCTCACCCTTGCCGCGCCCGTCGAGGGAGCGGCGAATGTGGTTGGCGGCGGCTTCTGTCATGCTGATAGCCATCAGGACTCCTTACCTCGCAACAGGCGGCTTAGATCAAGCCTTTCTTCTGCTTGTAATCGCGTACGGCTGCCTTGATGGCGTCCTCAGCGAGTACCGAGCAGTGGATCTTGACCGGCGGCAACGCCAGCTCTTCGGCCAGCTGGGTGTTCTTGATGGTCTCGGCTTCGTCCAGGGTCTTGCCCTTCATCCACTCGGTGGCGAGGGAGCTGGAAGCGATGGCCGAACCGCAGCCGTAGGTCTTGAACTTGGCGTCTTCGATAACGCCCTGCTCGTTGACCTTGATTTGCAGACGCATTACGTCACCGCACGCCGGGGCGCCGACCATGCCGGTGCCAACGTCTGGGTCTTCAGCATTCATCTTGCCGACGTTGCGTGGGTTTTCGTAGTGGTCGATGACCTTTTCACTGTATGCCATGGTGCAATTCCTTCCTCATCAGGGAGCCGCTCTTGCCGGCGACTGCTTAGTGGGCGGCCCACTCGATCTTGGAGATGTCAACGCCGTCTTTGTACATGTCCCACAGCGGCGACAGCTCACGCAGTTTGTTGACGGCCTCGCAGACTTTCTGCGCGGCGTAGTCGACTTCTTCTTCAGTGGTGAAACGGCCGAAAGAGAAGCGGATCGAGCTGTGCGCCAGCTCGTCGTTGCGGCCCAGGGCGCGCAGCACGTACGAAGGTTCGAGCGACGCGGAGGTGCAGGCCGAACCGGACGAAACGGCGATGTCCTTCAGCGACATCAGCAGCGATTCGCCTTCGACGTAGTTGAAGCTCAGGTTCAGGTTGTGCGGCACGCGGGCGGTCTGGCTGCCGTTGACGTACAGCTCTTCCAGGTCCGAAACCTGCTTGAAGAAGCGGTCGCTCAGGGCCTTGATGCGCGCGTTCTCTGCGACCATTTCCTGCTTGGCGATGGCGAACGCTTCGCCCATGCCGACAATCTGGTGAGTTGGAAGGGTGCCCGAACGCATGCCGCGCTCATGGCCACCGCCGTGAATGATGGCTTCCAGGCGTACACGCGGCTTGCGGCTGACGTACAACGCGCCGATACCTTTAGGGCCGTAGACCTTGTGCGCCGAGAACGACATCAGGTCGACTTTCAGTTTTTGCAGGTCGATTTCGACCTTGCCGGCCGACTGGGCGGCATCGACGTGGAACAGGACGCCGCGCGAGCGGGTCAGTTCACCGATGGCGGCGATGTCGTTGATCGAGCCGACTTCGTTGTTCACGTGCATCAGCGAGACCAGGATGGTGTCGTCGCGCAGCACCGCTTCTACCATGGCCGGGGTGACGATGCCGTCTTCGCCTGGCTCAAGGTAGGTGACTTCGAAACCTTCACGCTCCAGCTGGCGAGCGGTATCCAGGACCGCCTTGTGCTCGATCTTGGAGGTGATGATGTGCTTGCCCTTGGTCTGATAGAAGTGCGCGACGCCTTTCAGTGCGAGGTTGTCGGACTCGGTGGCACCGCTGGTCCAGACGATTTCGCGCGGATCAGCGTTGATCAGCTCGGCAACCTGGCGACGACCGTTCTCGACCGCTTCCTCGGCCTTCCAGCCGAAGACGTGGGAGCGCGAAGCCGGGTTACCGAAGTTCCCGTCGACCAGCAGGCAGTCGGCCATCTTCTGGGCCACGCGTGGGTCGACCGGAGTGGTCGCGGAGTAATCGAGGTAGATCGGCAACTTCATTTGTCTCTCCTATCAGGCGGTGGCGTCGCTCATCGTCCCTGGGGGATCAATCGACGGCGGACGTCTCAATCTTGTCCAGCTGGGCGGTTCGGCCTGCGACACGTCGCAAGTCCTGGCGCTGGGCGACTTCCTGCACCTCACGGCGCATGACGAGGTCGGCCAGGCTGATGCCGCTGAGGAATTCATGGATCTGCTGGCTGAGGTCGCACCACAGGTGGTGGGTCAGGCAGGTATCACCGGCATGGCAGTCCCCGAGGCCCTGACAACGGGTAGCATCGACCGATTCGTTGACCGCATCGATGACCTGGGCCACCTGGATGGTTTCCATGCCCCGCGACAGCTGGTAGCCACCGCCTGGACCGCGCACGCTGGAAACCAGGCTGCTGCGGCGCAGCTTGGCGAACAGCTGTTCCAGATAAGAGAGGGAAATGCCCTGGCGCTCGGAAATATCGGCCAAAGACACCGGCCCATGCTGCGCGTGCAACGCCAGGTCAAGCATGGCGGTCACGGCGTATCGGCCTTTGGTAGTCAGTCGCATGGCTATTGGGTACCACGGGAGTTTCGGGATGTGTGCGAGTATGCGATTCCCGAGCATTTAAGTCAACTATAAGACCTAGTGCTTTAGTCGGGTTTGCATCGGGGAGGCGGGCGCGAGTGTAGCAGACGAGGGGCGTGAGCACACGCCCCGTATGTCACTATGATTTCAGTGCGGCGCAATCAATGCGACTGAGTGTCGCGCTGGGCCACCTTGGCCTCCTCGGCAAAATCGTCTTCCGGCAGGGCTGGCAGCTCCTTGGCACAGTAGTCACTACCCATCTTGGTCAGGGCGCCACACATACCCTCCAGCCGCTCGTCGACCGCTTGCAAGTGATCGAGCATCTGGCCGATGGCGCGCGCCACCGGGTCGGGCATGTCACCACTGACGCCGTAGGCATCGAAGCCGATCTTCTCGGCCATGGCCTTGCGCTTGGCCTCGACTTCGTTGTCTTCGCTCTTGACGATGATCCGCCCCGGGATGCCCACCGCCGTGGCGCCCGCTGGCACCGCCTTGGTCACCACTGCATTGGAACCAATCTTGGCGCCGGCACCGACGGTGAACGGGCCCAACACTTTGGCCCCTGCCCCTACCACCACGCCGTTCTCCAGGGTGGGGTGGCGCTTGCCTTTGTTCCAGCTGGTGCCGCCCAGGGTCACGCCCTGATAAAGCGTGACGTCGTCGCCGATTTCGGCGGTTTCGCCAATGACGATACCCATGCCGTGGTCAATGAAGAAGCGCCGGCCGATGGTGGCGCCCGGGTGGATCTCGATACCGGTCAACCAGCGGCCGAAGTTGGACACCAGCCGGGCCAGCCACTTGAAATCACGCTTCCACAAGGCGTTGCCGAGGCGGTGCAACCAGATGGCATGCATGCCGGGGTAGCAGGTGAGCACCTCGAAGGCATTGCGCGCCGCCGGGTCACGGTGGAATACGCTTTGAATATCTTCACGCAGGCGTTCGAACATCTGTCAGTCCTTCCGTTTATGCGGCTCGCCCCGGACCACTTTCTGGGTCTCGGTAAGGATGCCGCGCAAAATGCTCATTTCCGAACGTTCGACCGCCACCCGCCCATACAGCCTGCGCAAGCGCGGCATCAGGTACTTGGGTTTTTCCGGGTCGAGGAAGCCGATGCCCACCAGGGTTTTTTCCAGGTGGTCGTAGAACAGCTCCATTTCGTCCATGGTCGCCAGCTCGCTGGCGTCAACCTTCTCGACTTTTTCCGGCGCTGCACCGCCAGCCAGCCACGCCATGCGCACCTCATAAGAGAGCACCTGCACGGCAGCGGCCAGGTTCAGCGAACTGAAGTCGGGGTTGGAGGGAATGTGCACGTGGAAGTGACATCGCTGCAGTTCTTCGTTGGTCAGGCCGGCGTGTTCGCGCCCGAACACCAGGGCGATTTCTTCGCCGCCATTGGCATGCTCCACCGCCTTGGCACCGCACTCGCGCGGGCCGATCAACGGCCACGGGATGCTGCGCTCGCGGGCGCTGGTGCCCATCACCAGGTTGCAGCCGACCAGCGCCTGTTCAAGGCTGTCGACCACCTGGGCGTTATCCAGCACATCGTCGGCGCCCGAGGCACGGGCACTGGCATCCACGGCGGGGAATTCTTTCGGCTGCACCAGCACCAGACGCGACAAGCCCATGTTTTTCATGGCACGCGCAGCGCCGCCGATGTTGCCGGGGTGGCTGGTATTGACCAGAACAACACGAATATTTTGCAGCAAGGTGTTGTGCTCACAGATGCAGGAATCAGGGCCTTCGATCTTACAGAACCGACAGACGTAACGCCATGAAAGCAAATGTGACACTTCTGCCGCCAAAGTTTTCTGCTAGAATGATCGGCTTTCTTCTTTAACATCTCCAGGTGACCCGCCCATGCAGCCTATGCTGAATATCGCCCTGCGCGCCGCTCGCAGCGCCAGTGAACTGATTTTCCGCTCCATCGAACGCCTGGATAGCATCAAGGTGGACGAGAAAGAGGCTAAGGACTACGTTTCCGAGGTTGATCGCGCCGCCGAGCAGAGCATCGTCAACGCCCTGCGCAAGGCCTACCCGAACCACTCCATCCAGGGCGAGGAAACCGGCCTGCACGCGGGTAGCGGCGAAGAAGGCAAGGATTACCTGTGGATCATCGACCCGCTGGACGGCACCACCAACTTCCTGCGTGGCATCCCGCACTTCGCCGTCAGCATCGCCTGCAAATACCGTGGCCGCCTTGAGCACGCCGTGATCGTCGACCCGGTTCGCCAGGAAGAATTCACCGCCAGCCGTGGCCGTGGCGCCCAACTCAATGGCCGCCGCCTGCGCGTCAGCTCGCGCACCAGCCTGGAAGGTGCCCTGCTGGGTACCGGCTTCCCGTTCCGTGACAACCAGATGGCTGACATGGACAACTACCTGGGCATGTTCCGCGCCCTGACTGGCCAGACCGCCGGCATCCGCCGCGCCGGCTCCGCCAGCCTGGACCTGGCCTACGTGGCCGCTGGCCGTTTCGACGCCTTCTGGGAGTCAGGCCTATCCGAGTGGGACATGGCAGCCGGCGTGCTGCTGATACAGGAAGCCGGTGGCTTGGTGAGCGACTTCAACGGTGGCCACGACTTCCTCGACAAAGGCCATATCGTTGCGGGCAACATCAAGTGCTTCAAGGCAGTCCTGACGGCCATCCAACCGCACCTGCCAGAGAGCATGAAGCGCTAAGCGCGGATTGCCTGAAAACAAAAAGCACCCCGCGGGGTGCTTTTTTTATGCCTGCAGGTTTTGCATTTCCTGTACCGGCCTCTTCGCGGGCAAGCCCGCTCCCACAGGGATAGCACCAACCTCAAAGGCAGCGCAGCACCTGTGGGAGCGGGTTTACCCGCGAAAGGGCCAGCACAGGCAACACAAATTACTGCGCAGCATCGCTCAGGATCAGCTTGCCATTCTTGTCCAGCGGAATGGTCGACCCCGGCTCGCGATCCATCTTCACCTTGCCGACCTGATCGCCAATGGAATAGGTCACGTTGTAGCCCACCACCTTCTCACTGATGTCATTCACCGTGTTGCAGCGAGTTTGCGTGGTGGTGTAGGTGTCACGCTCCTGCATGCCTTCCTGCACCTTGTTACCGGCATAACCACCACCGACCGCACCGGCCACGGTGGCGATCTTCTTGCCGGTGCCGCCGCCAATCTGGTTACCCAGCAAACCACCGGCGATTGCACCCACCACAGTACCGGCGATCTGGTGCTGGTCCTTGACCGGCGCCTGACGCGTCACAGCGACGTCCTTGCAGACTTCGCGCGGGGTTTTTACCTGTTGTTTGATCGGTTGCACGTCGGTGACCTGCGCATACTCAGGCCCCTTGTTGACCAAGCTGTAGGTCGCCACAGCACCTCCGGCAGTTACACCGACAGCACCCAGTACCGCACCCACCAGCATTGATTTGTTCACATGAACCTCCTGATCATACCCGCGGGGGTTAGCCCGCCTTCTCCCAGCCTTGGAGCAAAAAAAAAGGCGCGAGTTCAATACTCGCGCCTTTCGGGCAGCCAAACGGCGTGAGACAAGCCCTTATGGGCGCTCGTCCACACCTTCCGCCTTGGTCGGCGGGATCAGGTCTTCGCTGTTCAGGTTCAGCCAGATCAGCACCACGTTGGCGATGTAGATCGACGAGTAGGTACCGGCCATGACGCCGATGAACAGGGCCAGCGAGAAGCCGAACAGGTTATCACCACCGAAGAACAGCAGTGCGGCAATGGCCAGCAAGGTCGAAACCGAGGTGGCGACGGTACGCAGCAGGGTCTGGGTGGTGGAAACGTTGATGTTTTCGATCAACGAGGCCTTGCGCATGACACGGAAGTTTTCACGCACCCGGTCGAATACCACGATGGTGTCGTTCAGCGAGTAACCGATGATCGCCAGCACCGCTGCCAGCACCGTCAAGTCGAAGGTGATCTGGAAGAACGACAGGATACCCAGGGTGACCACTACGTCGTGAATCAGCGAGATGATCGCACCCACGGCAAACTTCCACTGGAAGCGGAAGGCCAGGTAGATAAGGATGCCGCCCAGGGCCAGGAGCATGCCCATGCCGCCCTGGTCGCGCAGCTCTTCACCCACCTGCGGCCCAACGAACTCGACACGCTTGAGCGTGGCTGGGTTATCGCCGCCAGCCTTCTGCAAAGCAGCGGCTACCTTGTTACCCAGTTGCGGGTCATCGCCCGGCATACGCACCAGCAGGTCGGTGGTAGCGCCAAAGCTCTGTACCACGGCCTCGTGGAAGCCCGAATTGACCAGCTCGGCACGCACCGCCTTGAGGTCGGCCGGGCGCTCGTAAGTCAGCTCGATCAGCGTACCGCCGGTGAAGTCCAGGCCAAAGTTGAGGCCCTTCTGCCACCAGCTGAACAGCGCCAGCACGGTGAGGAGCACGGTAATGGCGAACGCGACATTGCGCACGCCCATGAAGTTGATGGTTTTCATCGCAGCTCCCTCAAACCCACAGCTTCTTGATGTCACGCCCGCCGCAGGTCAGGTTGACCATTGCGCGGGTCACCATGACGGCGGTGAACATCGAGGTGAAAATCCCGAGGGACATGGTGACCGCAAAGCCTTTGACCGGGCCGGTACCCATGGCGAACAGGATGCCGCCGACCAGCAGGCTGGTCAGGTTGGCGTCGATGATCGCGGTGTAGGCGCGATTGAAGCCTTCGTGGATGGCGCGCTGTACCGACATGCCGGCTTTCAGCTCTTCGCGGATACGCGAGAAGATCAGCACGTTGGCGTCTACCGCCATACCCATGGTCAACACGATACCGGCAATACCCGGCAGGGTCAGGGTGGCGCCCAGCAGCGACATCAGGGCCAGCAGCAGCACCATGTTGCCCGCCAGGGCGATGGTGGCGATCACGCCGAAGCCGCGGTAGATGGCGATGATGAACAGCGAGACGAACAGCATGCCCCACAGCGACGCATCGATACCCTTGGTGATGTTGTCGGCACCCAGGCTTGGGCCAATGGTACGTTCTTCAGCGAAGTACATCGGCGCGGCCAGACCACCGGCACGCAGCAGCAGGGCCAGTTCGGACGACTCGCCCTGGCCGTTCAGGCCGGTGATGCGGAACTGGCTGCCCAGCGGCGACTGGATGGTCGCCAGGCTGATGATTTTCTTCTCTTCCACAAAGCTTTGTACGGCAACGTCCTTCTCGACGCCGTCGACCGTCTGCTTCACGTAGCGGGTGACCGGCTTCTGCTCGATGAAGATCACCGCCATGCTGCGGCCAACGTTGCTACGGGTAGCGCGGCTCATCAGCTCGCCACCGTGGCCATCCAGGCGGATGTTCACTTGTGGGCGGCCGTGTTCGTCGAAGCTGGCCTGGGCGTCGGTTACCTGGTCACCGGTGATGATCAGGCCGCGCTCTACAGGGGCGGAGCGGCCGCCTTCGCGGAACTCGAACACCTCGGTAGTGGCTTTGGACGCGCCCGGCTCGGCACCGAAGCGGAACTCAAGGTTGGCGGTTTTACCGAGAATACGCTTGGCTTCGGCAGTGTCCTGCACGCCTGGCAGCTCGACCACGATACGGTTGGCGCCCTGGCGCTGTACCAGCGGCTCGGCCACGCCCAACTCGTTCACGCGGTTGCGCACGGTGGTGAGGTTCTGCTTGATCGAGTATTCGCGGATTTCGGCAACTTTTGCCTGGGTCAGCGCCAGACGCAGCACCGCAAGCTCGTTGCGCTCGGTGGTGGTCAGGTCGAAATCATTGAAATTCTTGCGGATCAGGGCACGTGCCTGTTCGCGGGTAGCATCGTCAGCGAAGCCCAGCATGATGCCGCCATCCTGCTGAGGCAGGCTGCGGTAGCGGACGCGCTCTTTGCGCAGCAAGGTCTTGACCTCGCCTTCGTAGACTTTCATGCGGGCCGTCATGGCCTTGTCCATGTCCACTTCCAGCAGGAAGTGCACACCACCGGACAGGTCCAGGCCCAGCTTCATCGGGCTTGCACCCAGGTTGCGCAGCCATTGCGGGGTAGTCTGGGCCAGGTTCAGGGCCACGACGTAATCATCGCCCAGCGCCTTGCGCACGACATCCTTGGCTGGCAGTTGGTCTTCCTGGTTGGTCAGGCGGATCAGCCCGCTGCCCTTCTCGCCCAGGCTTGCGCCCTTGACGGCGATTTTGGCATCGACCAGCGCCTTGCTGACGCGATCGAGGTCGGCCTGGTTCACCTGCAGCGCCGAGCTGGCACCGCTGATCTGCACCGCCGGGTCATCCGGGTAGAGGTTGGGAGCGGAATAAATGAAACCGACCACCAGTACCAGCACGATCAGTGCATATTTCCACAGAGGGTATTTGTTCAGCATCACGCCGCCCGTTCAAGACGCGGGGCGCGTTGCGCGCCCCGACTGGAAAATAAAACCGGTAACTCAGATAGCCTTGAGCGTACCTTTTGGCAGGGTTGCCGCGATGGCGCCCTTCTGGAACTTCAGCTCGACAGTGTCGGACACTTCCAGTACCACGAAGTCATCGGAAACCTTGACGATCTTGCCGGCGATGCCGCCGTTGGTGACAACTTCGTCACCTTTTTGCAAGTTGCTCAGCAGGTTCTTCTGCTCTTTGGC
Organism: Pseudomonas sp. NBRC 111133; assembly: GCF_001320605.1. NCBI lineage: Bacteria > Pseudomonadati > Pseudomonadota > Gammaproteobacteria > Pseudomonadales > Pseudomonadaceae > Pseudomonas > Pseudomonas sp. NBRC 111133. The sequence goes on from NZ_BCBJ01000168.1 coordinate 107,891, forward strand.
GCGCTTGGCCTGCGGGCGCCAGATCATCAGGTAGAAGATGACCAGGAAACCGACCAGGAAAATCCACTCGAAGCCGGTACCGGCTGGGCCGGCGGCAGGTGCTGCTGCGTCCGCGTATGCGGCGGGGATCAAGAAGCTCATTGGGCACTCCTAATGTAATTTTCTAATAATGTGTGCGAACAGTCAGTCCAGGGGCGGTACGGGAAGCCCGCGCTTGGCGTAGAAGGCGTCGACAAAGGCGGCCAATTTACCCTGTTGAATAGCCTCGCGTAAACCGGCCATCAAGCGCTGGTAATGGCGCAAGTTGTGGATGGTATTCAGCATGCTGCTCAACATTTCGCCGCACTTGTCCAGGTGGTGCAGATAGGCGCGGGAGAAGTTGGTGCAGGTGTAGCAGTCACAGGTCGGATCCAGCGGCGATTCATCGTGGCGATGGAACGCGTTGCGGATCTTGATCACCCCTGTATCGACGAACAGATGGCCGTTGCGCGCATTACGCGTCGGCATCACGCAGTCGAACATGTCGACGCCGCGGCGCACACCCTCAACGAGATCTTCCGGTTTGCCTACCCCCATAAGGTAACGAGGTTTGTCAGCGGGCATCTGGCCCGGCAGGTAATCCAACACCTTGATCATTTCGTGCTTGGGTTCGCCCACCGACAGGCCGCCGATGGCCAGGCCGTCGAAGCCGATGTTCTCCAGGCCTTCCAGCGAGCGCATGCGCAAGTCCTGGTACATGCCGCCCTGGACGATACCGAACAGTGCCGCGGTGTTGTCGGCGTGGGCGTTCTTCGAGCGCTGGGCCCAGCGCAACGACAGCTCCATGGAGGTGCGCGCCACGTCGTGCTCGGCCGGGTACGGGGTGCACTCGTCGAAGATCATCACCACGTCCGAGCCCAGGTCACGCTGCACCTGCATCGACTCTTCCGGGCCCATGAACACTTTCGAGCCATCGACTGGCGATGCGAAGGTCACGCCCTCTTCCTTGATCTTGCGCATGGCACCCAGGCTGAACACCTGGAAGCCACCCGAGTCAGTGAGGATCGGGCCTTTCCACTGCATGAAGTCGTGCAGGCCGTTGTGCTTCTTGATCACCTCGGTGCCCGGGCGCAGCCACAGGTGGAAGGTGTTGCCCAGGATCATCTCGGCGCCAATGGCCTCGATATCGCGTGGCAGCATGCCCTTGACCGTGCCGTAGGTGC
>NZ_BCBJ01000169.1:0-11203 GCF_001320605.1 Pseudomonas sp. NBRC 111133
CGTGTTTACCACATCAGATCATCAGGGATCTTGTAGGCGGCGTACGGGTCGTCTTCGTCCGCTTCCTCGACATGGGTATTGAGCAGCAGGATACGGCCAGGGTCGCGCTCCTGGATCTTCATCGCCGCTTCGCGAGGGATAACCTCGTAGCCACCAGCATGCGACACCACGGCCAACGCGCCGTTACTCAGCTTGGTACGCATCAAGGCATTGACGGCAATGCGCTTGACCTTCTTGTCATCGACGAAGTTGTAGTAATCCTCGGTGCTCAGCTTGGGCAGGCGCGTGGCTTCGATCAGTTGCTTGATCTGGGCGGCACGGGCCTTCTGCTCGGCCTTTTCCTGCTGCTGACGATTCAGCTCCTGGTCACGCTTGACCTTTTCGGCCATGGCTTCCTTGGCCATGCGCTGCTGGCTGTCGTCGACTTCGACCTGGCCTTTGTGCTCCATGCGCTTCTGTTTCTTTTCAGCTTTGTTGGTCTGCGAGACCTGTTTCTGGTTGACCAGACCGGCTTTGAGCAATTGGTCGCGAAGGGAAAGGCTCATGAATGTTCACTCACTTATGCAACAGCTCAGCCGCAGCTGGGCAGGTTCTTTTCCTGACGCTTGGCCTCACCCCAAAGGGCATCCAGTTCGTCAAGGTTACAATCTTCAATGGGGCGACCACTGTCGCGCAATGCCTGTTCGATAAAACGGAAACGTCGCTCGAACTTGCGGTTGGCGCGGCGCAGGGCGTTTTCCGGGTCATGCTTGAGGTGGCGGGCCAAGTTGACGGTGGCGAACAGCAGGTCGCCCACTTCATCTTCGAGGGCATCGGCATCGCCGTCGGCCATGGCCTGCAACACCTCGTCCAGTTCTTCGCGCACCTTGTCCAGCACCGGCAATGCCGACGGCCAGTCGAAACCGACCGTGGCCGCGCGCTTTTGCAGTTTGGCTGCCCGGGACAGGGCCGGCAAGGCTGACGGCACGTCATCGAGCAGCGACAGTTGCTCGGGCGTGCTTTTCTCGGCCCGCTCCTCGGCCTTGATCTCCTCCCAACGGGACTTGACCTGGGCCTCGCTCAGGCTGGGGGTATCCAGCGGCGCATAAAGCTCGCCGGTAGGGAATACATGCGGGTGGCGACGAATCAGCTTGCGGGTGATGCTGTCGACCACGCCATCAAACTCGAAACGCCCCTCCTCCCGGGCCAGCTGGCTGTAGTAGACCACCTGGAACAGCAAGTCGCCCAGCTCACCTTGCAGGTGCTCGAAATCACCGCGCTCGATGGTGTCGGCGACTTCGTAGGCCTCTTCGAGGGTGTGCGGGACGATGCTCGCGTAGTTCTGCTTGAGGTCCCATGGGCAGCCGTACTGCGGGTCGCGCAGGCGGGCCATGAGGTGCAGCAGGTCTTCGAGGGTGTAGGTCATTGTCAGCAACTCCTCGGCGGGGGCTTGCCGGCGATGGGCCGCACAGCGGCCCCAATGCAGGTTATCAAGGGGTACGATTACGCCGCGTCTCGATGATGTTCGGCAACTGCGAGATGCGCCCCAGCAGGCGCCCCAGCGCGTCCAGGCCCGGGATCTCGATGGTCAGCGACATCAGCGCGGTGTTGTCTTCCTTGTTCGAGCGGGTGTTCACCGCCAGCACGTTGATTTTCTCGTTCAGCAGCACCTGCGAAACATCGCGCAGCAGGCCCGGGCGGTCGTAGGCACGAATGACGATATCGACCGGGTAGGTCTGCACCGGGATCGGCCCCCAGCTTACCTGGATCATGCGCTCCGGCTCCTTGCCCGCCAGCTGCAGCACCGAGGCACAGTCCTGGCGGTGGATGCTCACGCCACGGCCCTGGGTGATGTAGCCGACAATGGCATCGCCCGGCAGCGGCTGGCAGCAGCCGGCCATCTGCGTCAGCAGGTTGCCGACCCCCTGGATCTGGATATCGCCACGCTTGCCAGTACGCGGGCCGGTAGGCTTGCGCGGCACCAGCTCGATTTGCTCGATACGCTCGGGTTCCAGCAACTGCTGGGCAGCATTGACCAGATGGGCCAGGCGCAGGTCACCCGCCCCCAGCGAGGCGAACATGTCCTCGGCGGTCTTGACGTTGGTTTTCTCGGCCAGGCGCTCGAAGTCGACCTGCGGCAGGCCCAGGCGGCTGAGTTCACGTTCGAGCAAAGTCTTGCCAGCGGCGACGTTCTGGTCGCGCGCCTGCAGCTTGAACCAGTGAACGATCTTGGCCCGCGCCCGCGAGGTGGTGACATAGCCCAGGTTGGAGTTCAACCAGTCGCGGCTGGGGTTACCGTGCTTGCTGGTGATGATCTCGACCTGCTCGCCGGTCTGCAGGCTGTAGTTCAGCGGCACGATACGGCCGTTGATCTTGGCGCCACGGCAGTTGTGGCCGATTTCGGTGTGCACGCGGTAGGCGAAGTCCAGTGGCGTGGCACCCTTGGGCAGGTCGATGGCATGGCCGTCCGGGGTGAACACGTAAACCCGGTCCGGTTCGATGTCGACGCGCAGCTGCTCGGCCAGGCCACCGATGTCGCCCAGCTCTTCGTGCCACTCCAGCACCTGGCGCAGCCAGGAGATCTTCTCTTCGTAGTGGTTGGAGCTTGGCTTGACGTCGGTGCCCTTGTAGCGCCAGTGGGCGCATACACCGAGCTCGGCTTCTTCGTGCATGCCGTGGGTACGGATCTGCACTTCCAGCACCTTGCCCTCGGGGCCGATCACCGCCGTGTGCAGCGAGCGATAGCCGTTCTCCTTGGGGTTGGCGATGTAGTCGTCGAACTCTTTGGGGATGTGCCGCCACAGCGTGTGCACAATGCCCAGCGCGGTGTAGCAGTCGCGGATTTCCGGCACCAGCACGCGCACCGCACGCACGTCGTAGATCTGGCTGAATTCCAGGCCTTTGCGCTGCATCTTGCGCCAGATCGAATAGATGTGTTTCGCCCGACCGCTGATATCGGCCTTCACGCCCGTGGCCAGCAGCTCGTTCTGCAACTGGTTCATCACGTCACTGATGAAGCGCTCACGGTCCAGCCGGCGCTCGTGCAGCAGTTTGGCGATCTGCTTGTACTGGTCGGGTTCGAGGTAGCGGAAAGACAGGTCTTCCAGCTCCCACTTGATGTGGCCGATACCCAGGCGGTGCGCCAGCGGCGCATAGATGTCGAACACCTCGCGCGCGACACGCAGGCGTTTCTCGTCGTCAGCAGCCTTGACCGCACGGATCGCGCAGGTGCGCTCAGCCAGCTTGATCAGGGCCACGCGCACGTCGTCGACCATGGCCACGAGCATCTTGCGCAGGTTCTCGACCTGCGCCTGCGAGCCCAGCACCAGCGACTGCCGAGGGCTGAGGCTGGCACTGATGGCAGCCATGCGCAGCACGCCGTCGATCAGCTTCGACACCACCGGGCCAAAACGTTGGCTGACTTCAGCCAGGGTGACCTTGCCTTCGCGCACCGAGCGGTAGATGACCGCTGCCACCAGGGAGTCCTGGTCGAGCTTGAGGTCGGCGAGGATTTCGGCGATCTCCAGCCCCGCCTGGAAGCTGGACGTACCGTCCGCCCAGGAATGCTTGGCCGGGTTGCCCTTTTTCTCGACTTCATGGGCAAACTCGCAGGCCTCTTTCAGCGCTGCGCGATCCAGTGCCGAATCGACGCTTACCACATGGTCCAACCATGCTTCGAGATTGATACTGCCGTCGGTGTTGACCGGCTGGTGCACTCTCACCTGTACCATCTTTGTTTTACCTTTCCATACAGCGCACCACGCGGGTGCGCTGGCGATCACCGTGCGGCTGCCATTCCATGGAAGCCGCACCAAGGGGCCAGTCTGCTAGCCCGCTTCGAATAACGCCATGGCCTCGACATGCGCCGTTTGAGGAAACATGTCGAGAATCCCGGCCCTTTTTAACCGGTACCCCTGACCGACCAGCACCTGGGCGTCTCGCGCCAGCGTGGCCGGGTTGCACGATACGTAGACCAGCCGTTTGGCCTGGAGGCGTGCGATGCCTTGCACCACCTCGAAAGCACCGTCGCGCGGTGGATCCAAGAGTACCGCAGAAAAGCCCTCGGCGGCCCATCCGGTGCCTGCCAAAGGCTGCGATAAATCGGTCTGAAAAAACCGTGCGTTATGCACATTGTTGTTTCGGGCATTGGCCGCGGCCCGATCGACCATGGCCTGTACACCTTCCACAGCCACCACTTCGCGCGCCTGGCGGGCCAGCGGCAGGGCGAAGTTGCCCAAGCCGCAGAACAGGTCCAGCACACGTTCGTCGGCCTGCGGTGCGAGCCAGGCCAGGGCCTGCTCGATCATCGCCGTGTTGACCTGGGCATTCACCTGTACGAAGTCGCCCGGGCGCCAGGCCAGCTCCAGCTGCCACGGTGTCAGGGCAAAGCCCAGTTGTGCGGTAGCGTCCACCGGCGCGGGTTCACCTTCACCCTGCAACCACAGCTGGGCATTGGCCTGCTCGCAAAACGCCTGCAGTTTCGCCAGGTCTTCTGCCGGCAGCGGCGCGACATGCCGCACCAGCACCGCCTCGGCGGTACCACTGAACAGCTCTACGTGGCCCAGCGCCTGCGGTTTGCTCAAGGAACGCAGCACCGTCGGCAAGTGGCGCAGAATCGACTGCAAAGGCTGTACCAGCACCGCGCAATCGTCGATGGCAATGATGGCCTGGCTGGCTTCGGCACGGAAGCCGACCTCCAGCTGACGCGCCTTGACGTCCCAGCGCACGGCCACGCGGGCACGGCGTCGGTAGCCAAATTCCGGCCCGCTCAGCGGTGCGGCCCATTCCTCGGGCTGCACGCCAGCTACTCGCTGCAGCTGTTCGGCCAGCGTGCGCTGCTTGAGCGCCAGCTGCGCTTCGTGCGGCAGGTGCTGCAGGTTGCAGCCTCCGCAGCGGTCGTAATAGCGGCACGGCGCCTCGCGGCGCTCGGGGCTGGCCTGTAGCAGGCGCTCCAGGCGGGCCTCGACCACTTTGCCACGGGCATTGAGCACGCGCGCCTCCACAGCCTCACCGGCCAGAGCGCCACTGACGAACCAGGTGCGCCCGTCAAGGAAGGCAATGCCACGGCCGTCACCGGCCAGGCGCTCGATATCCAGGCGCTGCTTCTTCCCCACGGGGACCTGGGGGCTACGGTTGCCGCCGGCCGGCTGGAAGCGCAGGCCGCTGTTGCTTTTTTTCTTGGACATTTAGCTCGGGTCGAACAGGCCGGTGGACAGGTAACGGTCGCCGCGGTCGCAGATGATCGCGACCATCACGGCATTTTCCACCTCGTGGGACAGGCGCAGCATGGCTGCGACCGCACCACCGGAAGACACGCCGCAGAAAATGCCCTCTTCACGGGCAAGGCGGCGGGTGGTGTCTTCGGCTTCCTGCTGCGACATGTCGACCACGCGGTCTACGCGGGTGGCGTCGAAAATTTTCGGCAGGTATTCCTCGGGCCAGCGGCGAATGCCTGGAATGGCCGAGCCTTCCATGGGCTGCAGGCCGATGATCTGCACCGCCGGATTCTGCTCCTTGAGGTACTGCGAGCAGCCCATGATGGTGCCGGTGGTGCCCATGGAGCTGACGAAATGGGTAATGGTGCCTTGGGTCTGCTGCCAGATTTCCGGGCCAGTGCTGTTGTAGTGGGCGATCGGGTTGTCGCCGTTGGCGAACTGGTCGAGCACCAGGCCGCGGCCTTCGGCCTGCAGCTTCTCAGCCAGGTCGCGGGCACCTTCCATGCCCTCTTCCTTGGTCACCAGAATCAGCTCGGCGCCGTAGGCAGTCATCGCGGCCTTACGCTCGGCGGTGGAGTTGTCGGGCATGATCAGGATCATCTTGTAACCCTTGATTGCCGCCGCCATCGCCAGGGCGATGCCAGTGTTGCCGGAGGTGGCTTCGATCAAGGTGTCACCGGGCTTGATCTGGCCACGCAGCTCGGCGCGGGTGATCATCGACAGCGCAGGGCGGTCCTTCACCGAGCCGGCAGGATTGTTACCTTCGAGCTTGAGCAGGAGGGTGTTGCTGGTTTCGCCAGCAATGCGCTGCAGGCGAACCAGTGGCGTATTGCCGACGCAATCGGCGATGGTTGGGTACTGCAAGGTCATGGCGTATTTCACAATCCGGACGGCAGGGGCGCCTATCATACCGGCAAACCCTTCGCGGCCATATCACGCAATCTGTGGTCGATATAGCTACAAGCTATAACGTTAGCCTGTGCTGGCCTCTCGCGGGCGTGCCCGCGAAGAGGCTGGCACATGTAACGGCAACCTCATCCACAACCGCAGCCCATCCTTGCCATTCTCCGCCCACAAGGTGCCACCCTGACGCTGGATGGCACTCCGGGCAATGCTCAGGCCCAAGCCAAAACCACCATCCCCCGGCCGCGAACCGTCCAGACGCGAAAAGGGTGCAAAGATCCGTTCCAGATCCTCTTCCGCCACCCCGCCGCCTTCATCTTCCAGCCACAACCACCAGTAACTGCCTTCGCGCTGCCCACCCAGGCGCACCACACCCTCGGCCGGCGAGTGACGAATGGCATTGCGCAACATGTTTTCCAGTGCCTGGGCCAAGTGGTTGAGGTTGCCCTGCACCCAGCAGTCGGCCGGCACTTCACAGCGCAAGCGTTCAAGCGACCAGCCGCTCTCGTAGCTGGCATTCTCGGCCAGCAGCTCCCACAACGCATGGACTTCGATCGGCTCCAGGTTCATCGGCGCACGTTCGGCGTCCTGCCAGGCCAACTGCAGGGTGTCTTCTACCAGTTGCTGCATGCCGTCCACTTCACGGGTCAGGCGCTCACGCAAGCGTTGCAAGTCGGTTTCACCGTCACAGGCCACCCGCAGCCGGCTCAGCGGCGTGCGCATTTCATGCGACAAGTCGCGCAACAATTGCTGCTGCATGGCCACCGTGCCTTGCAGCCGCTCGGCCATCTGGTCGAAGGCGCGGGCCAGCTCGCCCAGCTCGTCATGCCGGGCGATGGTGCGCGAATCCAGGCGTGCCGACAGCTGGTCGGCACGCCAGGCATTGGCCTGTTCGCGCAGCTGGTTCAGGGGCACGATCAACATGCGGTACAACCCCACGCACAGCAGCAAGGTGAACAGGCCGGGGATGATGCCGTTGGTGACGATGCGCCACAGCAAGCGGTACTGGTCCGGATTGAACCGCTGCGGCAGTTCAATCACCAGCATGCCCTGCTCCGGCGCCGACGGGAAGGGTACACGCACCCAAGGCTGGTCGACGCTGCGACGGCTCATAGGCCAATCGACCCCGCGCAGGCGCGTCAGCCGCTGCATGATCTGCGGGTTGAGGGTGGCACTGTCGAGGGGCCGCAGGTTGATATCCAGCACACCCACCCAGCCCCTTTCACGCTGGTGCATCGCCGCCACCCACTGGTCCAGCCCCGCCCGCCCACCGCTACGCCAGGCTTGCTCGGCCTCGGCGGCATAGCCGCGCAGCGTTTGCCGCGCCGGCTCAGAGAGGAAAGCGTTCTGGATTTCCATGTGCCGGCCCCAGGTATAACTGAGGCCAATCATCAGCAGGCAGAAGCCCACCAGCAAGATGGCCAGCTTCCAGAACAACGAATGGCGGTCGAGCATGGCTCACTCCGCCTCGGTGGCGCTGAGCACGTAGCCCTTGCCCCACACGGTGCGGATCTGCCGCTCGTCATAGCCGATGCCCTTGAGCTTGCGGCGGATCTGACTGACATGCATGTCCAGGCTGCGGTCATGCCGCGAATAGCCGCGTTGCAACACCTGCTGGTAAAGGAATGGCTTGCTCAGAACGTCATCGAGGTTACGGTTGAGGATATCGAGCAGGCGGAACTCGCTGGGCGTAAGGCCTGCCAGGCGGCCATCCAGCCGCACATCGCACAGCCCCTCGTCGAACTGCAGCTCACCGCCGCCGGCCTGCTCCTGCGGCGCCTGATGACGCCGCTCAAGGGCCACCCGACGCAGGATGGCCTCAATGCGCACCTGCAGCTCGGCCATGCTGAACGGCTTGGGCAGGTAGTCATCGGCCCCACGCTGGAAACCACTGATACGGTCGGCCTCGGCACCTAGCGCCGACATCAGGATCACCGGCGTGGCGCTGCGCTTGCGCAACTGTGCCAGCGCCTCAAGGCCATTGAGCCCGGGCAACAGGATGTCCATCAGCACCACATCGAACACCTGACGCCCTGCCGTCTCCAGGCCCTCCAGCCCATTGCGGCACCAGGTCACCTGAAAGCCGCCGCGTTGCAGTTCTTCGTGCAGGTAGGCACCGAGCACCGGATCATCCTCGATGGCGAGGATATTGGAGTTGTGAATAGCTACAGGATTCATTAGCAACTGCCATGCATTCTCAATTGCGCAATTATTGAGCATCCACCGCCTGCCAGGCAACCGCCCTGCGACCAATGCACCGGCAATGGCGCAAAACACGTACTAAAGAGGTGCAATGGTGCCGCAGGCGGAGTAACTTCGCGGCTTGGCCGTCACCACTTGATGGCATCCAGGCACATCACAGGAGGCGAGTGTGCTCGATCGCTTGGGAATCCGCAGCCGGGTCCTGCTGCTGGCACTGCTGCCGGCCGGCCTGATGGCCCTGGTGCTGGGCAGTTACTTCACCTGGCTGCAACAGAACGACCTGCGCACCCAGCTGTTGCAGCGTGGCAAGATGATTGCCGAACAACTGGCGCCACTGGCCGCCCCCGCCATGGCCCGGCTCGCGCCAGCGCAACTGGAGCGTATCGCCGCGCAAACCCTGGAACAGTCCGACGTACGGGCCGTCGCCTTCCTGGCCCCGGACCGCACACGCCTGGCCCACGCCGGCCCGAGTATGCTCAACCAGCCCCCCAGCGGTGGCACGGGCACCCAACTGCTGGAGCGCAGCGGCAATGACGCCACCCGCTACCTGATGCCCGTGTTCGGCCATCACCGAGATCTGGCCACCGATGCCATACCGGCCGAGGCCGAGCGCCTGCTGGGATGGGTCGAGATCGAGCTGTCGCACGACGGCACGCTCCTGCGCGGTTATCGCAACCTGTTCACCAGCCTGTTGCTGATCCTCGCCTGCCTGGCCCTCAGCGGCCTGCTGGCGCTGCGCATGAGCCGCACCATCAACGGCCCCATCGAGCGCATCAAGCACGCGGTCAACCAGCTCAAGGACGGCCACCTGGAAGAACGCCTGCCAACCATGGGCAGCCATGAGCTGGACGAGCTGGCACGCGGTATCAACCGCATGGCCGAAACCCTGCAGAATGCCCATGAAGAACTGCAGCACAGCATCGACCAGGCCACCGAAGACGTGCGCCAGAACCTCGAAACCATCGAGATCCAGAACATCGAGCTGGACATGGCGCGCAAGGAGGCGCTTGAGGCCAGCCGCATCAAGTCGGAGTTCCTGGCCAACATGAGCCACGAGATCCGCACCCCGCTCAATGGCATTCTGGGGTTTACCCACCTGCTGCAAAAAAGCGAAATGACGCCGCGCCAGCTGGACTACCTGAGCACCATCGAGAAATCCGCCGACAATTTGCTCGGGATCATCAACGAGATCCTCGATTTCTCCAAGATCGAGGCCGGCAAACTGGTGCTCGACAGCATCCCGTTCAACCTGCGTGACCTGGTTCAGGACACGCTGACCATCCTGGCACCGGCCGCCCACGCCAAGCAGCTGGAATTGCTTAGCCTGATCTATCGCGACACGCCCGCTTCGTTGATCGGCGACCCGCTGCGGCTCAAGCAGATCCTGACCAATCTGGTCAGCAACGCCATCAAGTTCACCCGCGAAGGCACCATCGTCGTACGCGCCATGCTCGAAGACGAGCATGAAGACAGCGCACAGCTGCGCATCAGTGTGCAGGACACCGGTATCGGCCTGTCGCCGCAGGATGTACGTACGCTGTTCCAGGCCTTCAGCCAGGCCGACAACTCGCTGGCACGCCAACCCGGCGGCACCGGCCTGGGGCTGGTGATTTCCAAACGCCTGATCGAGCAGATGGGCGGCGAAATCGGCGTCGACAGCACCCCGGGCGAAGGGTCGCAGTTCTGGATCAGCCTCAACCTGCCCAAAGCCCACGACGATGTCGAGGCGTTTGCGCTACAGCCGCTGCTGGGCCGGCGCGCCGCCATCGTCGATGGCCACGAGCTGGCCCGTCAGGCGCTGGAACACCAACTGGAAGACTGTGGCCTCAGCGTCAGCCTGTTCACCTCCTACGACCAGTTGCTGCAGGCGGTGCAAGCTGCCAGCCAGGCCGGCCAGCCGTTCGAGTTCGCCGTACTCGGGGCCAACCTGGGCAACCTGTCGCCCGAGCAACTGGGCCGCTACCACCAGCAGCTTGAGCGCTACCACTGCCAATGCGTGGTACTGTGCCCGACCACCGAGCAAGCCCTTTACCACCCGTTCCTGCCCAATGGTCATGGCCAGTTGCTGTCCAAGCCGACCTGCACCCGCAAACTGCGTCGTCTGCTGCTGGAGCTGGTGCAACCACGCCGCCCGCTGGGCGAAGCGAACAGCATCAACGGCCAGCGGCAGCCGAAAATCCTGTGCGTCGACGACAATGCCGCCAACTTGCTCTTGGTACAGACCCTGCTTGAAGACCTTGGCGCCGAGGTGCTGGCCGTAGACAACGGTTATGCCGCGGTGAAGGCCGTACAGGACGAGCCCTTCGACCTGATACTGATGGACGTGCAGATGCCCGGCATGGATGGCCGCGCCTGCACAGAGCAGATTCGGCTTTGGGAAAATACCCAAAGCGGCAACCCGCTGCCGATCGTCGCCCTTACCGCCCACGCCATGGCCAATGAAAAACGCGCATTGCTGCACAGCGGCATGGACGACTACCTGACCAAGCCTATCAGCGAACGGCAACTGGCCCAGGTGGTGATGAAATGGACGGGCCTGAGCCTGGGCACACCGCAGCAGGCGCAAACCGAGCTGTTGGCCAACAGCGACGAGCTCAAGGTACTCGACCCCGAAGAAGGCTTGCGCCTGGCGGCTGGCAAGGCGGACCTGGCAGCCGATATGCTGAGCATGCTGCTGGCTTCGCTGGAGGCAGACCGCGAAGCCATTCGTGCGGCCCGCGATGCAGACGACCGCAATGGCCTGATCGAGCAGGTACACCGCCTGAACGGCGCATCGCGCTATTGCGGTGTGCCGCAGTTGCGCGCGGCCTGCCAGCGCAGCGAGACCTTGCTCAAACAGGAAAGTCCGCAGGCACAGCAGGCGCTGGATGAGCTGGACGGTGCGATCAGCCGGCTGGCGGCGC
>NZ_BCBJ01000170.1:0-25479 GCF_001320605.1 Pseudomonas sp. NBRC 111133
TCGATCTCACAAGCAACGCCCACCCAAGACATGCACCACAAAGGAAGCCCCCACCATGCGCGCCCTGTTGTTCAGCAGCCAGCACTACGATCAGGAAAGCTTCACCCGGGCCGCCAGTGGCAGCACCCTGGAGCTGCATTTCCAGCCTGCCCGTCTGACCCTCGACACCGCCGCCCTGGCCAGCGGCTACGAAGTTGTCTGTGCCTTCATCAACGACGAACTCGACGCCCCGGTGCTGCAGCGCTTGGCCGCCGGTGGCACACGCCTGATCGCCCTGCGTTCAGCCGGCTACAACCACGTCGACCTGGCCGAAGCCCAGCGGCTGGGCCTTGCGGTGGTTCGCGTGCCGGCCTACTCGCCACACGCCGTGGCCGAGCACGCCGTGGCGTTGATCCTGGCCCTCAACCGGCGCCTGCACCGGGCCTACAACCGTACCCGCGAAGGTGATTTCACCCTGCATGGGCTGACCGGCTTCGACCTGCACGGCAAAACCGTCGGTGTCGTCGGCACCGGCCAGATCGGCGCGGCCTTTGCCCGCATCATGGCCGGTTTCGGCTGCCAACTGCTGGCCTACGACCCCTACCCCAACCCGGAACTGCTGGCCCTGGGTGCACGCTACCTGAGCATGCCCGAGTTGCTGCGCGAAGCCCGCATCATCAGCCTGCACTGCCCGCTGACCGAGCACACTCGCCACTTGATCAATGCACAAAGCCTGGCCCACCTCCAACCCGGAGCCATGCTCATAAACACGGGCCGTGGCGCGCTGGTCGACACCCCGGCACTGATCGATGCGCTGAAAAGCGGCCAACTCGGCTACCTGGGCCTGGATGTCTACGAAGAAGAAGCCCAGTTGTTCTTCGAAGACCGCTCCGATCTGCCCCTGCAGGACGATGTGCTGGCGCGCCTGCTGACCTTCCCCAACGTGATCATCACGGCTCACCAGGCCTTCCTCACCCGTGAGGCGCTGGATGCCATCGCCGCGATCACGCTGGACAACATCAACCGCTGGGCGGCGGGCAATCCACAGAATCTGGTGATGGGTTAATGCTAGGATACGCGGCATTTCTGGAGGACCCATGGTCGAGCACGATTTCCGTTACACCCTTTTCAACCCGCAACACACCCTGATCGAGTGCCGCGCACTGGTGCCAGGCCGCTACCAGGTCACTGGCAACGGCGGCTCGATGCACAAAGGCGACACCCTGCTGGTCACCCTCAAAGGCAGCAAGGACCTGTCCATGCGCCTGACCGTGGAAAGCGTGCGTCACCTGATCAACCCGCGCGGCCAGTGGGTTGCCGTGGCCAGCGGCCCGGTGTTCAACGAGCTGGAAATCCTCACCTGGCAGGTCGAGTGCGACAGCTGCGATGCCGTGCTGGACTTCGAGTTTGCCGTGGACGCCAAGCTGGGCAAACAAGCCCGCCAACCCGCCGCCAGCGCGCGCATTGCCGAACTGGGCTGGGCCAGCCGTGGCGACAAACACCTGTGCCCGCGTTGCCAGGAGAGCGCCGAGTGAAAAATCTGCTGACCGGCGTGCTGATTGCCACCGGCCTGCTCGGCTGCGCCGCAGAACCTTCGAAGCTGCAGCAGGAACGCAGCTATGTGCTGGAATGGATTGGCGAACGCCCGCTGATCGACTACAGCCACCTCACGCTGACCCTGGCCAGCGACGGCCGCGCCTATGGCAATGGCGGTTGCAACCACTGGTTTGCGCCGTACACGCTGGACGGTGAGCACCTGAGCTTTGGCAAGGTCGGCAAGACCCGCAAGCTGTGCGCGCCAGCGTTGATGGAGCAGGAAAAGCGCTTCTTGCAGGCACTGGAAACGGTGCAGCGCTGGGATGTGTCGCCGGTGGAGCAGATGCGCTTCTGGCCAGCCCAGGGTAAACCGCTGCGGTTCTGGCCGGAGGAAGGCTGAAAACAGCTACAAGCTGCGAGCTTCAAGCCACAAGAAAAAGCAGAGTGAGCACCGATCTGCCTTTCCTTGGTGCTTGCAGCTTGCAACTCACCCCTGTTTGAGGGCCTTGATCTTGGCCTGTAGCCCTTCCAGGGTCTGCTCGCCCAACAGCTGCTCACGCACCTTGCCCTTGTCATCGATGATGTAGGTCACCGGCAGCGCCTCGCTGCGTGGCAGGTCGTAGCGCTCGGCCGGGTCCTGGGCCAGCACGGTAAAACCGATGCCCAGGGTTTCAGCGGCCTGTTTCAGGTCCTGCCCCTGCAAGCCATCGAAATTCACCCCCACCACCTTGATGCCATCGGCCGCCCACTGCTTGGCCGCCGCGTTCAGTTCAGGGATTTCGGTACGGCACGGCCCGCACCATTCAGCCCAGTAGTTGAGCACCAGCCAGTGCCCGTCGATCTGTTCGGCCTTAACCGTATTACCGTGTTGGTCCACGCCATAATCGGCACCGCAACCACCGAGCAACAGGCTCGCGGTGATGGCCAGTACTGCTGCCAGACGCCTTGCCATGGGTCAATCCTTCTCGAGTTTTAGAGCAAATGGGTCAGTCGCTGCGGTTAGAATAGCCGTCACACCCAGCTGGATGCGACCCGACATGACTGACCTGACGCTCTATCATAACCCGCGCTGCTCGAAATCCCGCGGCGCGCTTGAACTGCTCGAAGCCCGCGGCCTGGCACCAACCATTGTGCGCTACCTGGAAACCCCGCCCGACGCCGCCACCCTCAAGGCAGTGCTCGGCAAGCTGGGCATCGCCCCGCGCCAACTGCTGCGCACTGGCGAGGATGAGTACAAGGACCTGAACCTGGCCGACCCGGCGCTGACCGACGCACAACTGATCGATGCCATGGCCCGGCACCCCAAATTGATCGAGCGGCCAATCCTCGTTGCCGGTGACAAGGCCGTGGTCGGCCGTCCACCGGAAAAAGTGCTGGAGATCCTGCCGTGAGCGCGCCCTACATCCTGGTGCTCTATTACAGCCGCCACGGTTCAACCAGCGAAATGGCCCGGCACATCGCCCGTGGCATCGAACTGACCGGCATGGAGGCGCGCCTGCGCACCGTGCCTGCGATTTCTACCGAATGTGAAGCCGTTGCGCCGGACATTCCGGCCAGTGGTGCGCTGTACGCCACCCTGGACGACTTGCGCCACTGCGCCGGCCTAGTACTCGGTAGCCCGACCCGCTTCGGCAACATGGCGGCGCCGCTGAAGTACTTCCTGGATGGCACCAGCAGCCTGTGGCTGGGGGGCGAGCTGGTCGGCAAGCCAGCGGGTGTGTTCACCTCCACCGCCAGCCTGCACGGCGGCCAGGAAACCACCCTGCTGTCGATGATGCTGCCGTTGATGCACCACGGCATGCTGGTGATGGGCCTGCCCTACAGCGAATCGGCCTTGCTGGAAACCCGTGGCGGCGGTACCCCTTATGGCGCCAGCCACCATGCCGGTGCCGACGGCAAGCGCGAACTGGACCCACACGAGATTGCCCTGTGCCGCGCCCTTGGCCAACGCCTGGCGACCACCGCCAAGGCCCTGGAGGCCGCGCGTGGCTAAAAAGCCCAAGGTGTTGCCGCCACTGGAATGGCTGGCACCGCGCCTGCGCCTGACACGGGCGTTGAGCCTGGCGTTCTTCTTCGGTCTGATCGCTTTGCTGGTGGTGAACAACCTTTGGTTCGCCAACCTGCATGGCGCACGGGTCGAGGTGATCCTGGCGATCGAACTGGTGCCGCTGCTGTTGCTGCTGCCGGGCATGCTGACAGGCAGCGCCCGGGCACATGCCTGGACCTGCTTCGTGGTGAACATCTATTTCATCAAGGGCGTGCTGGCGGCGTTCGACCCGGCGCGGGCGGTGTTCGGCTGGGTTGAAGTGCTGGTGAGCCTGGGGTTGTTCATTGCCGGGCTGCTGTACGTGCGCTGGAAGTTCCAGCATGAGCGGCGCCTGGCGGGCGAAGGTAATTAACATCTGGGGCCGCTTTGCGGCCCCAAAATCTCAATGGTTGACGGTATGCGCCAGCATCACCGACAACTGGCACAGCGGCCGTCCGCTCTCTTCGTGCCACTGATTGAAGGCTTGCTGCACCAGGGCCAGGTCACGTTGACTGGTCGGTTGCTTGTCGATCACTTTCTGCGCAATCAGCGCCGCCGCCATGTCATCGGTAGGGATGAAGGTATCCTTGCCGACCATGCGCAGGAAGCGCGGCGCCGACAACCCGCCCAACTGATTGCCATGCTTGGCCAGGTACTTCCATAACCCGACAATGTCGGTCACCGGCCAATCGGCGATGAACGCACCAAAGCTGCCGTTTTCTTTGGCGATATCAAGCACCATCTGCGCATTGCGCGGCACGCTCTTGAGCTTGCCCATATGACGGATGATGCGCTCATCCTGCATCAGCCGCTCCAGGTGCTCGGCGCCCATCAGCACCACCTTCTCCGGGTCGAAACCGAAGAACACCTGCTCGAACGCCGGCCACTTGGCGTCCACCAGGCTGTGCTTGAGCCCGGCGCGGAACACACGCAAGGCCAGGGTCGACAGGTAGCGGTCATCACTGATGCCCCGCAGCTGCGCCGGCGTGCGCGGCTGCGGCAGGAATGCCTCCAGCGCCTGGGCCGAGCCAAAGCGGTTCAGGCAGTACTCATGCAGCCACTGGTAATCGCGCATAGGTCAGATGTTCACAACGTCGAGGAAGCGCGGGGTAGCGTTTTCGTCGATCTTCAGGCTGGTGAAATCGAACAGGTTGCGGTCGGCCAGTTGCGACGGTGCCACGTTCTGCAGGGCGCGGAAAATGCTCTCGGTACGGCCCGGGTGCTTGCGCTCCCAGTCCAGCAGCATGTCCTTGACCACCTGGCGCTGCAGGTTTTCCTGCGAGCCGCACAGGTTGCACGGGATGATCGGGAATTCCTTCATGTCCGAGTAAGCCTGGATGTCCTTCTCGCTGCAGTAGGCCAACGGGCGGATCACCACGTTGCGGCCATCATCGGCGCGCAGCTTCGGCGGCATGCCCTTGAGCGCACCGTTGAAGAACATGTTGAGGAAGAAGGTTTCGACGATATCGTCGCGGTGGTGTCCTAGGGCCATCTTGGTCGCACCGATTTCATCGGCGAAGGTGTACAGGGTGCCACGGCGCAAGCGCGAGCACAGCGAGCAGGTGGTCTTGCCCTCGGGTACCAGCTCCTTGACCACCGAGTAGGTGTCCTTCTCGACGATGTGGTACTCGACGCCCAGCTCCTTGAGGTAGGCTGGCAGCACGTGTTCGGGGAAGCCAGGCTGCTTCTGGTCCATGTTCACCGCAACGATCTCGAACGTGATCGGTGCCACCTTCTGCAGGTGCAACAGAACGTCGAGCATGGTGTAGCTGTCCTTGCCGCCAGACAGGCAGACCATGACCTTGTCGCCATCCTCGATCATGTTGTAGTCGGTGATGGCTTCGCCGGCGAGACGACGCAGGCGTTTTTGCAGTTTGTTCTGGTTGACCGAGAGGGTGCCCATAGCGCTTGAATCCGCGAGGTGTGACAAAAGGCGGCTATTTTACGCACAAACGCGGCGCCGCTGTAGGCATTCCGATAAAGACTTCGTTGTAATCAACAGTACGCCTGACAGCGCAATTTGCTCTAAAAAGCACGGTTTATGCCGGCAACAGCTTCCTATACTGCGACATAAGGCCACATTACCGCTTGCATCGGTGTTCGGGCCTCGGGCCGCTTGCGCTCCATCTGGGGGGCGTTTGGCAACATTGAGAGGAGTGACGGCATGATTCATCACGTTGTGGGGCTATTTACCCATCCCGACCAGGAATGGCGGGAAATCCGTGGCGAAGAAGAAACCATCAGCCACATGTACCTGACGCACACCCTTATCCTGGCGGCGATTCCCGCCGTTTCGGCGTTCATCGGCACCACCCAGGTCGGCTGGGTGATCGGCGACCGGCCAGCCGTGATGCTGACCATGGAAAGCGCCATCTGGATGAGCATCATGTCGTACCTGGCAATGCTCGCCGGGGTGGCGGTAATGGGTGCATTCATCCACTGGATGGCCCGCACCTACGATGCCAACCCGTCCATGGCGCAGTGCATCGCCTTTGCCACCTACACCGCCACCCCTTTGTTCATCGGCGGCCTGGCAGCGCTCTACCCGCACTTGTGGCTGGGCATGCTGATCGGCACGGCCGCCATCTGCTACACGGTGTACCTGCTGTATGTCGGCTTACCGACGTTCATGAACATACCCTCGGACGAAGGCTTCCTGTTCTCAAGCTCCGTGCTGGCGGTGGGCCTTGTGGTACTGGTGGCGATCATGGCCGCCACGGTGATTATATGGGGATTGGGCGTGGGGCCCGTCTACACCAACTAAAACAGATTCAACCAACACTGGGGCATCAACCAGGGGCCGCCGCAAGGCGGCCTCTGGCTGTGCGCTGACCGGTGGCTCGGCACCCCCGCTGCAGTTGCGGCATAATGCCCGGTCAGGAGAACCACCCCGCCATGCCCGAGCTGCTCAGACAACGCGTCGAAACCTGTTACCAGCAAGCCGAAACCTTCTTCAAACGCCCCTTCCCGCGCCCGGAAGTCAGCTTCAAGCTGCGCGGGCAAAAAGCCGGGGTTGCCCACCTGCACGAGAACCTGCTGCGTTTCAACCTGCAGCTCTACCGCGAAAACCAAGAAGACTTCCTGCGCCAGACCGTGGCCCATGAAGTGGCACACCTGGTGGCCCACCAGCTGTTCGGCGACCGCATCCAGGCCCATGGCGAGGAGTGGCAGCTGATCATGCGCGGGGTGTACGAGCTGCCGCCCAACCGGTGCCACAACTACGAAGTGCAACGGCGCGCGGTCACCCGCTACATTTACCGTTGCCCGTGCCCGCAGGGTGACTTCCCGTTTACGGCGCAGCGGCACAAGCTGGTGCGCCAGGGGCGGCGGTACCTGTGCAAGCGGTGCCGGGGGATATTGGTGTACAGCGGCGAGACGCGCGTCGAATAGATTGTGTGTTTTCTGTACCGGCCCTTTCGCGGGCTTGCCCGCGAAAGGGCCGGTACAGCGATACAAAGCCTCCAGGCATAAGAAAGGCGACCCGAGGGTCGCCTTCTTGTACCAGCCTGCGCCTTACTTCTCGACGAAGGCACGCTCGATCAGGTAGTCACCCGGCTCACGCATGCGCGGGGAGATCTTCAGGCCGAAGCTGTCCAGCACTTCGCTGGTCTCGTCGAGCATGCTCGGGCTGCCGCAGATCATCGCACGGTCATCCTGCGGGTTGATCGGTGGCAGGCCGATATCGCTGAACAGCTTGCCGCTGCGCATCAGGTCGGTCAGGCGGCCCTGGTTCTCGAACGGCTCGCGGGTCACGGTCGGGTAGTAAATCAGCTTGTCGCGAACCGACTCACCGAAGAACTCGTTCTGCGGCAGGTGCTCGGTGATGAACTCGCGGTAGGCCACTTCGTTCACGTAACGCACGCCGTGCACCAGGATCACTTTTTCGAAGCGCTCGTAGGTTTCCGGGTCCTGGATGACGCTCATGAACGGCGCCAGGCCAGTACCGGTGCTCAGCAGGTACAGGTGCTTGCCCGGGTTCAGGTCATCGAGTACCAGGGTGCCGGTAGGCTTCTTGCTGATGATGATCTCATCGCCTTCCTTCAGGTGCTGCAGCTGCGAGGTCAGCGGGCCGTCCGGCACCTTGATGCTGAAGAACTCCAGGTGCTCTTCCCAGTTCGGCGAAGCGATGGAATAGGCACGCATGAGCGGACGGCCGCTTTCCTGCTGCAGGCCGATCATCACGAACTGACCGTTCTCGAAGCGCAGGCCCGGGTCGCGGGTGCACTTGAAGCTGAACAGGGTGTCGTTCCAGTGGTGCACACTGAGGACACGTTCGTGGTTCATGTTGCTCATCGATGGGGCTCCTGAAGAAAAACGCGGCGCGCAAAACGCGCAGTTGCGCGATAGTTTAGGGGCAGCGACAATATCTGTTAACTGGATTATCAAGATATGTGTTATCGGTTATATCGATATGCGATTCACACTTCGTCAACTGCAGGTCTTCGTCGCCGTCGCCCAGCATCAAAGCGTCTCTCGGGCCGCTAGCCTGCTGGCGTTGTCGCAGTCGGCCGCCAGCACTTCAATTACCGAACTGGAGCGGCAATCGAGCTGCCAGCTGTTCGACCGTGCCGGCAAGCGACTGGCCCTCAACGCCTTGGGCCATCAGCTGCTACCGCAGGCGGTGGCCCTGCTCGACCAGGCCAAGGAAATCGAAGACCTGCTCAATGGCAAGTCCGGTTTCGGCTCGCTGGCGGTCGGCGCCACACTGACCATCGGCAACTACCTGGCCACCCTGCTGATCGGCAGCTTCATGCAGACCCACCCGGAAAGCCAGGTGAAGCTGCATGTACAGAACACTGCACATATCGTGCAACAGGTGGCGCACTACGAAATTGATCTGGGTCTAATCGAAGGTGACTGCAACCACCCGGACCTGGAAGTGCAGCCCTGGGTGGAGGACGAACTGGTGGTGTTCTGCGCGCCGCAGCATCCGCTGGCCACGCTGGGCCGCGCCGATATCGAAAGCTTGTCGCAAGAAGCGTGGATACTGCGCGAGCAAGGCTCAGGCACGCGCCTGACCTTCGACCAGGCCATGCGCCATCACCGCGCCAACCTCAATATCCGCCTGGAGCTGGAACACACAGAAGCCATCAAGCGCGCCGTCGAGTCGGGCCTGGGCATTGGCTGCATTTCACGCCTGGCGCTGCGGGATGCTTTCCGCCGAGGCAGCCTGGTAGCGGTCGAAACCCCCGAGCTGGATCTGATGCGCCAGTTCTACTTCATCTGGCACAAACAAAAATACCAGACCTCGGCCATGCGTGAGTTTCTGGAACTTTGCCGCAGCTTCACCGCGGGCTTTACCCGCAGTGATGAAATCGTGCTGCCGCCAATCGCTTAAAGCAGGATCACACCCCACACCAGCGCGACCATGGTCAGCGCCACCAGCTGTGCGGCGCTGCCCATGTCCTTGGCGTTTTTCGACAGGGGGTGACGCTCCAGCGAGATGCGGTCGATGGCCGCTTCCACTGCCGAGTTGAACAGCTCGACGATCAAGCCCAACAGGCACACCGCGATCATGATCGCCCGTTCCGCACGGCTGACCGGCAGCCAGAAGGCGATCGGGATCAGCAGCACGTTGAGCAGTACCAGCTGGCGGAACGCAGCCTCCCCCTTGAAGGCGGCGCGCAGGCCGTCCAGTGAGTAGCCGGCGGCGTTGAAGATGCGTTTGAGGCCGGTCTGGCCCTTGAATGGCGATGTCATGTGAGTCACTTCACAACGGAAAGGCCAGCAGACTAGACCGGCACGGGTCAAAAAAGCGTGAAGCCACGCGCAGTCAGTTGCTGGCAACCGATTCAAGTTGTTGCAGCAGCAGCGCAGCCTGTGTGCGGGTGCGCACGCCCAGCTTGCGGAAGATCGCGGTCACATGGGCCTTGATGGTTGCTTCCGACACGTTCAGCTCATAGGCGATCTGCTTGTTCAACAAGCCTTCGCAGACCATGGTCAGTACGCGGAACTGCTGCGGCGTAAGGCTGGCCAGGCCTTCGCTGGCGGCTTTGGCCTCAGCCGACACATCCACCTTTTCGAACGCCTGCGGCGGCCACCAAACCTCGCCATCGAGCACCTTGCGCACGGCATCCTGGATGACTTCCAGGGTGCTGGACTTGGGAATGAAGCCACTGGCGCCGAACTCGCGGGACTTGACCACCACGGCAGCCTCTTCCTGCGCCGATACCATCACCACGGGAATCTGCGGGTATTGCCCGCGCAACAGCACCAGCCCGGAAAAACCGTAAGCACCCGGCATGTTCAAGTCCAGCAGCACCAGGTCCCAGTCGGCTTTTTCGCTCAGACGGGTTTCCAGTTCGGCAATGCTCGCGACTTCGACCAGGCGTACATCCGGGCCCAGGCCGAGGGTAACGGCCTGGCGCAGAGCGCCACGGAACAGTGGGTGGTCATCGGCAATCAGGATTTCGTAAGTGGCCATCGATCTAAGGATCCTGTTCTGTGCCAGGCGCTCGAGGGTAAGGGAAGCGTCCGGCGGGGAATCGGCGCCAAGGATGCCGAGCACGGTCAAGGGTGGTCAAGCCGATCGCCCTGCCGTCTCGCCCACCCTGGCTGCCAGCCCCGTCATTATGAACCAAAGCAGGGGTTATGCCCCTTGGACTATAGGAAGGTATGCAACCGCTGGTGGGTGTCGTCCTGATCATCCAGCGGCAGGCGCCGCTTGCCGCTCAGGTAATGCAGGCTGAACACATCCAGGTAGGCATCCAGTGCCTGCGAGGCCTGGCTGTCGCCGGCCAGGTCCAGGCACATGGCGGCCACCTCTGCCGTGCAGAAGTGATCGTCACGCTTGGAACGCCGCAGGCGGTAACGCGACATCTGCTCGGCCTGCAGGCTCAACACCGGGAAGCGGTCCAGGTACGGGCTTTTGCGGAACATCTTGCGCGCCTCGGTCCAGGTGGCATCCAGCAGGATGAACAACGGGCGCTTGCCCGGCTCGCGCACCACCTCGCTGACCACCCGCTGCTCAGCCACGAACTCGCCCGGGAAGACGATATAGGGCTGCCAGCGTGGGTCGTCGAGCAGGGCCAGCAAACGCTCGTCCACCGAGGTGCGCAGCCAGCCGAAAGCGGAGGTGTCTTCGATCAGGTCGGCAATCAGCCAGCCGGTGTTGGTAGGCTTCAACGGCTCGGTGTCATGCATCAGCAGGCACACGCCGGAGTCAGCCTGTACACGGGGTTTCCAGGCACACAGGCAATGGGTGGCAATCACCCGGCAATCCGGGCAACGCTCTGCACGCGAACCACGGGCGATGAATGGCTTGTTGCTGCGGGCCAGGCGTTCGGCGCGCAGGCGCGCTACCGCATGGCTCATGCCGGCAGGCCTCTGGTCGATTTGGAAATGGGCACAAGGATGGCTCGGAGAACACAAGGGCGCCAGTCTACCAGAACAGGGGGCAATTGCTGTGCAGGCTGCAAGGCGGTCTTTATAATCGGGCCTTTACCGTGCCCGGATCTTGCCTTGCGCGATTTCACGGAACACCGTCGACCCGCGCATGTCAAAGCGCCAGTCATCGAACCAGGAGAGATTCATGCTGCGCCTTATCGCCCCCGCCCTGACCCTGTTGCTTGCCCTGCCGTTGGCAGCACAGGCGGCATCCAAGCAGGACTACGACCTTAACAAGATGCTGCAGAAGGTTGCCAAAGAAAGCAGCATCGGCACCCCGCGCGCCATCAACGAGGACATCCTCGACCAGGGTTACACCGTAGAGGGCACGGCGCTGGTCAACCACCTGAGCGTGCGCCAGAGCCACGCCGAACGCATGCAGGCCAACCCCGAGCAGGTACGCAGCCAGCTGGGCGACAGCGTTTGCCGCAACAGCGGGTTCCGTAACCTGATGTCCAAGGGTGCGGTCATGGTCTACCGTTTCACGGTCTACAAGACCAACCAGCCAATCATGGATCAAGCCTTCGACAGTGCCAGCTGCGTGGCCGGCAACAAGAAGAAGTAACCGCCGCGCATCACGCTACACCTGCTCCTTCTCGCGGGCGCACCAGCGCCCTCCGGCGGCATCGGCGCGCATCTCGGCCAACAAAGCCTGCAGGTAACGCGACTGGCACTCCAGCCCCTCCAACCTGCGGCGGCACTCGGCCTCAAGGCTCAGGTGATGCACCTGGGCCGCGCGCTCCAGCATCCGGTAGAGCTGCCCGTCCACTTCGATGATCAAGCGATGCATACCGCCACCTCCTGCATCGACACGTTTCGCTTTACCAGTTAACCAAACCCGTACCGCCGAGGGGTGCATGCCGACGGGCGGCGCTGCCAAACAACCCGGCACGATCGGGCGCGACGGTCTAGATTGAGGTCATAGGCATTGGTGCAGAAGGAGACGTTGCATGCCTTACCAATCGAATGAACTGCTGTTCAACCACTTCCGCGACAACAACATCGACCTGAGCAACATCGACGCACAACTGCAACTGGTAGCACCCGACAGCCCCAACTTGCCGCTGTACCGCGACATGATGCTGACCATCCTGCGCATGGCCCATGACGACAGCGACCGCTGGAGCGCCAAGATCACCTTGCAAGCCCTGCGCGAACTGGACCAGTCGTTCCGCACCCTGCAGCGCTACAAGGGTCGGCGCAAGGTGACCGTGTTCGGTTCGGCACGTAC
Organism: Pseudomonas sp. NBRC 111133; assembly: GCF_001320605.1. NCBI lineage: Bacteria > Pseudomonadati > Pseudomonadota > Gammaproteobacteria > Pseudomonadales > Pseudomonadaceae > Pseudomonas > Pseudomonas sp. NBRC 111133. The sequence continues at coordinate 12,159 of NZ_BCBJ01000170.1, forward strand.
CCCGCTGGAACACCCGATGTATGCCTTGGCCCGCGAACTGGGCGCCACCCTGGCACGCTCCGATCTGATGGTCATTACTGGAGCGGGTGGCGGCATTATGGCGGCCGCCCACGAAGGCGCCGGCAGCGAGCACAGCCTGGGGTTCAACATCACCCTGCCCTTCGAACAACATGCCAACCCCACGGTAGGCGGTACCGACAAGCTGTTGCCGTTCCACTTTTTCTTCATCCGCAAGCTGTTTTTTGTCAAAGAGGCTGATGCCCTGGTGCTGTGCCCAGGCGGTTTCGGCACCCTGGACGAAGCGTTGGAGGTTCTGACCCTGATCCAGACCGGCAAAAGCCCATTGGTGCCGGTGGTACTGCTGGACTCGCCTGGTGGCAGCTTCTGGCGAGACTGCCTGGACTTCATCAGCCGCCAGCTGGAAGAAAACCGCTACATCCTGCCGAGCGATCTGAAGCTGGTGCGCCTGGTGCACAGTGCCGACGAGGCGGTGAAGGAAATCAACCAGTTCTACAGCAACTACCACTCCAGCCGCTGGCTGAAGAGCCAGTTCGTAATCCGCATGCACCACCCGCTCAGCGAAGCAGCGCTGTATGACATCCAGGAAGATTTTGCCGACTTGCGCCTGAGTGGTAAGTATCACCAGCAGCCAGACAGTGGCGCCGAGCATGAGGTGGGTAATTTCAGCCACCTGACCCGTCTGTCGTTCGCCTTCAATGGCCGGGATCAGGGCCGGCTGCGCGAGCTGGTGGATTTCATCAACCTGCCGGAAAACTGGGCCAAGCCGCAGCCGATGCATACCACGCAACGGGCCAGGGAGGCATTGAAAGTGAGTTGATAACGCGTCGTTTGGGGCTGCTGCGCAGCCCCAATAGCGCTAACTGACCGATCAATAATCGTCGAGATCACGCCCACTGAGCAGGCGACCGATCAAATCCATGGGGAAGCCCCGGTAAGCGAGAAACCGGGTCTGCTGGGCACGGCTGCGCGGGTCTTGCGGGCGCTGCCCGGCGAACTTGCGCTGCCACACATCACGCATACGCTCTGCCCAATCCACCTCGCTCTCGCGTAGCGCCTGCTCGATATCAGCACGCGCCAAACCACGCTGCCCAAGCTCTTCGCGAATACGCGCAGGGCCATAGCCAGAGCCGGAACGGTAGCGGATAAAACTTTCAAGGTAGCGGGCTTCACTCAGCAGCCCTTCTTCGGCAAGCCGATCGAGCTCAGGCTCGATCAGCTCATCCGAAGCGCCGCGCTGACGCAGCTTGCGCGTCAGCTCGACGCGACCGTGCTCACGTCGCGCGAGCAGGTCCATGGCTGTCCGCCGAATGGCGACGGGGGTGTCGAGTACGGCGGACATGTTCAGCTATCTACCGCGCAATCAATAACCGGCTTCAGCGTCGGCCATGTCGTCGGCATCTGCTTCGGCAGCCGCAGCTTTACCAGCCGCAGCGACAGCGCCAGAAGTCAGCAACTTGTCGCGAATCTGCTTCTCGATCTCGGCACCAATCGCCGGGTTCTCAGCCAGGTACTTGGCGGCGTTGGCTTTACCTTGGCCGATCTTGTTGCCCTGGTAGGCATACCAGGCACCGGACTTCTCGACCAGACCTTGGGAAACACCCAGGTCGATGATTTCGCCGTTGCGGTAGATACCCTTGCCGTAGAGGATCTGGAACTCGGCCTGACGGAACGGTGGCGAAACCTTGTTCTTGACGATCTTGACGCGGGTTTCGCTGCCGACCACCTCGTCGCCTTCCTTGACCGCACCCGTACGACGGATGTCCAGGCGCACCGAGGCGTAGAACTTCAGGGCGTTACCACCGGTGGTGGTTTCCGGGCTGCCGAACATTACGCCGATCTTCATACGGATCTGGTTGATGAAGATGACCAGGCAGTTGGCGTTCTTGATGTTACCGGTGATTTTGCGCAGCGCCTGGGACATCAGGCGAGCCTGCAGGCCTACGTGCATGTCACCCATTTCACCTTCGATTTCGGCCTTCGGCACCAGGGCGGCCACGGAGTCGACGATGATCACGTCAACAGCGTTGGAACGCACCAGCATGTCGGTGATTTCCAGGGCCTGTTCGCCGGTGTCCGGCTGCGAAACCAGCAGGTCGTCGACGTTGACGCCCAGCTTGCCCGCGTATTCAGGGTCGAGGGCGTGCTCGGCGTCGACGAAGGCGCAGGTGGCGCCGTTTTTCTGGGCTTCGGCAATGACCGACAGGGTCAGCGTGGTTTTACCCGACGATTCCGGGCCGTAGATCTCGACGATACGGCCTTTTGGCAGGCCGCCAATGCCCAGTGCGATGTCCAGGCCCAGCGAGCCGGTGGAGATGGCCGGGATCGCCTGGCGCTCGTGGTCGCCCATGCGCATGACTGCACCTTTACCGAACTGGCGTTCGATCTGACCCAGGGCCGCAGCCAAGGCGCGCTTCTTGTTGTCGTCCATTGAAATCCTCACGTGTTCGACGTGGCCCTGACGGCCGGAATACCTGTATAAGTAGCCAGTATTATTCCACAGGCCGGCGCTCACGCAAACCCCTGTCGTCGATTTACTCGGCACCAAGCTGTAACAAGCCGTCTAACGCGGCGATCACCGTCTGTCGGCGCACCGCCTCGCGGTCACCGTCGAACTGCCGGCGCTCGCTGAAGACCCGACTGCCATCGCCCCAGGCCAGCCACACGGTACCCACCGGCTTGGCGGGCGAGCCACCGTCCGGCCCGGCCACTCCGCTTACCGCCACGGCAAAGCGCGCGCCACTGGCGGCCTGGGCGCCTTTGACCATGGCTTCGACCACTTCCTGGCTAACCGCGCCCACCTGGCCGAACAGCACCTCTGGCACCCCCAGCTGGCGGGTTTTCTGGGCATTGGAATAGGTGACATAACCGGCCTCGAACCAGGCCGAGCTACCGGGTACACGGGTGATGGCTTCGGCAATGCCGCCGCCGGTGCAGGATTCAGCAGTGGTCACCTGCGCGCTGAAGCGGCGCAGATGCTCACCCAGACGCGTGGCAAGCGTGGTGATCGGGTCCATGTCAGGGCTCCTTGAAGGCGGGCCTCTACCCTATCACCCTGCGGTAGGCCCTGGCTCAGGAAACCTCCAGGCTGCCCCGGGCTATTTCGCTGAACGCACGTTCGTCACGCCGTCCAAGGCGCGGCAGCCCTTCCGGCCATTCCCGGCTCCAGTCCAAGCCGCCCAGCTTGCGCATGTCTTCGATTGCCGAACGCCACCAGATCACCTTGCACGCACGCTGGTAGTCGTCGCCGCTCATCACACTGCCGTACAGCAGCTTGCGGCCGATACCACGCAGCTCCCGCGGCACACGCTTGAGGCTCCACTTCACCGAAAGCCGCGCCCACCACGAAGGGACGGGGCGATGTGCCGGCACCTTGAGGGCCAAGCCAGGCATACGCGGATGGAAACCTTCGCCGTGCCTGGCAAAGAAAATTTCCAGGACGGCATGCACGTACTGCTTCATCGCGAAGTAATGGCTGATCACGCCACGTGCTTCATTCACCTGCGCCCCGTGCAACTCGAAGGAAAAGGCAATCTGTTCGATGGTGTGCAGGTCGCCGGTATAGGGTAGCCAGGCATCGATGCGCGGGATGGCGCGCTCGGCAATGCCGACGTTGCAGCGGGTGAAGCCCATTACGCCACTGTTGCAGAGCCGCAAATCGTCGGCCGGCGCATGTCCAGCCTCGGCGAGCCCGGCACTGAAGCGAAGGTAGTCGTTGCTGCGCGAAGCCTCGGCCCAGCTCGTTTCCACTTCGTCGACCAGGAACTGCCCGGCATCGACTTGGCTGAACAACTTCAGCGGTGACTGCAGGAACACCGTATCGGTATCGATGAACACGGTCTTGTCCGCCCACTGCCCGGCCTGGGCAATGGCGCAGGCCTTGCGCCGGTGGGTGTAGCCGCCGTCGCCGGTCCAGGCCTGCAGGGTCTGCTCGTCCAGGGCAATCACTTCCACCGGCCAGCCGACAAAGGCCTTCGGCTGGTCGGTAAGCACACGGATCACCGGCAGCTCTGCCGGCTTGCAGCGCGCAATGGCGGTGAGGATGCTGAGTTTGGCCTCCAGCTGATAGATACGGCGCTCGCCGTACAGGAGGTAGATCAGCTGTTGCTTAACATGAGGGACAGGGCTGGACACATTCATCGTGCAGGTCACGGCTAGGGGCGTTCGTCGAGGGCCGCGCATTCTAGAGGGTAACGCGGCGCAGCTCCACCATTGCCCGCCAGGCGTGTGCGTATGCCCCGAAGCCTGCGCCTGCATCACAACAAAAAAGCCTGTACCATTGCGGGTTTACCATCGCCAACCAGATCACCCGCTGTAAGGCCCTGAATGTCAGATCTTTCCGCACACACCCCGATGATGCAGCAGTACTGGAAGCTGAAGAACCAGCACCCGGACCAGCTGATGTTCTACCGCATGGGCGACTTCTACGAGATCTTCTACGAAGATGCCAAGAAGGCCGCGAAACTGCTGGACATCACCCTGACCGCGCGCGGTCAGTCGGCTGGCCAGTCCATCCCTATGTGCGGCATTCCGTTCCACTCGCTGGAGGGCTACCTGGCTAAGCTGGTCAAGCTCGGCGAATCGGTGGTGATTTGCGAACAGATCGGCGACCCGGCCACCAGCAAGGGCCCGGTGGAGCGCCAGGTGGTGCGCATCATTACCCCCGGCACGGTCAGCGACGAAGCCCTGCTCGACGAGCGCCGCGACAACCTGATTGCCGCGCTGCTCGGCGACGAACGCCTGTTCGGCCTGGCTGTACTGGACATCACCAGCGGCAACTTCAGCGTGCAGGAGATCAAAGGCTGGGAAAACCTGCTGGCCGAACTCGAGCGCCTGAACCCGGTCGAGCTGTTGATCCCCGACGACTGGCCCCGCGACCTGCCGGCCGAGAAGCGCCCAGGCGCCCGCCGCCGCGCCCCGTGGGACTTCGACCGCGACTCGGCGCGCAAGGCGCTGTGCCAGCAGTTCGCAACCAAGGACCTCAAAGGCTTTGGCTGCGACAAGCTGACCCTGGCCATTGGCGCCGCCGGTTGCCTGCTGACCTACGCCAAGGAAACCCAGCGCACGGCCCTGCCGCACCTGCGTAGCTTGCGCCACGAGCGCCTGGACGACACGGTCATCCTCGATGGCGCCAGCCGGCGCAACCTGGAGCTGGACATCAACCTGGCGGGTGGGCGTGACAACACCCTGCAATCGGTGGTCGATCGTTGCCAGACCGCCATGGCCAGCCGTCTGCTGAGCCGATGGCTGAACCGCCCGTTGCGCGACCTCAAAGTACTGCAAGCACGTCAGGACTCGATCCGCTGCCTGCTCGACGGCTACCGCTTCGAGAAGCTGCAGCCACAGCTGAAGGAAATTGGCGATATCGAGCGCATCCTCGCCCGTATCGGCCTGCGCAATGCCCGCCCTCGTGACCTGGCGCGCCTGCGCGATGCCTTGGGCGCATTGCCCGAGCTGCAGAACGCCATGACCGAGCTTGAGGCGCCGCATCTGGCGCGCCTGGCAGCGATTACCGGCACCTACCCGGAGCTGGCCAGCCTGCTGGAGCGTGCAATCATCGATAACCCGCCGGCGGTGATCCGCGACGGCGGCGTGCTCAAGGCCGGCTATGACAGCGAGCTGGACGAGCTGCTGGCCATCAGCGAAAACGCCGGCCAGTTCCTGATTGACCTGGAAGCCCGGGAGAAGGCCCGCACCGGCCTGGCCAACCTCAAGGTCGGCTACAACCGCGTGCACGGCTACTTCATCGAGCTGCCAACCAAGCAGGCCGAGCAGGCACCGGGCGACTACATCCGCCGCCAGACGCTCAAGGGTGCCGAGCGCTTCATCACCCCTGAGCTGAAAGCGTTCGAGGACAAGGCACTGTCAGCCAAAAGCCGTGCCCTGGCTCGCGAGAAAATGCTCTACGACGCCTTGCTGGAAACCCTGATCAGCCACCTGGCGCCGCTGCAGGACAGCGCCGCCGCCTTGGCCGAACTGGATGTACTCAGCAACCTGGCCGAACGTGCGCTTAACCTCGACCTGAACTGCCCGCGCTTCGTCGACGAGCCGTGCCTGCGCATCGAGCAGGGCCGCCACCCGGTGGTGGAACAGGTGCTGACCACGCCATTCGTTGCCAACGACCTGGGCCTGGACAACAGCACGCGCATGCTGATCATCACCGGCCCGAACATGGGCGGTAAGTCCACCTACATGCGCCAGACGGCCCTGATCGTGCTGCTGGCGCACATCGGCAGCTTCGTACCGGCAGCCAGCTGCGAGCTGTCACTGGTCGACCGCATCTTCACCCGCATCGGCTCCAGCGACGACCTGGCTGGCGGGCGCTCGACCTTCATGGTCGAGATGAGCGAAACCGCCAACATTCTGCACAACGCCACCGACCGCAGCCTGGTGCTGATGGATGAAGTAGGCCGTGGCACCAGTACCTTCGACGGCCTGTCGCTGGCCTGGGCCGCCGCCGAGCGCCTGGCGCAATTGCGTGCCTACACCTTGTTCGCCACCCACTACTTCGAGCTCACCGTGCTGCCGGAGAGCGAGCCGCTGGTGGCCAACGTGCACCTCAATGCCACCGAGCACAACGAACGCATCGTGTTCCTGCACCACGTTCTGCCTGGCCCTGCCAGCCAAAGCTACGGCCTGGCCGTGGCGCAACTGGCCGGCGTGCCGACGGCGGTCATCCAGCGCGCCCGCGAACACCTGGGGCGCCTGGAAACCACCAGCCTGCCGCATGAGCCGTCCCCGGCGCAAAAAGCCAAGGACACGCCACAGGTGCCGCACCAGAGCGACCTGTTCGCCAGCCTGCCGCACCCGGCCATCGAGAAGCTGGGCAAGCTGCAACTGGACGACATGACCCCGCGTCAAGCTATCGAAATGCTATATCAACTAAAGAACCTGTTATAACGGCAGCCACTACAAGCTGGTAGAATCCGCCGCGGTTTGCTGGTGCTGCAGGTTATTAGCCTGGCCTGCAGCCACATACCTGTAAACCGCGCGGCCCTGAGAGGAAGGGCCGCCGCCGTCGCCTGAGGAGAGAACTAGAAATGACCTTCGTCGTCACCGACAACTGCATCAAATGCAAATACACCGACTGCGTGGAAGTCTGTCCGGTGGACTGCTTCTACGAAGGCCCGAACTTCCTGGTCATCCACCCGGACGAGTGCATCGACTGCGCCCTGTGCGAACCGGAGTGCCCAGCACAAGCCATCTTCTCGGAAGACGAAATCCCAGCCGGGATGGAGAACTTCATCGAGCTGAACGCCGAACTGGCGGAAGTCTGGCCGAACATCACCGAACGTAAGGACGCCCTGCCGGACGCTGAAGAGTGGGACGGCAAGACTGGCAAGATTGCAGACCTGGAGCGCTGATAGCGCCCGGACACGAAAAAGGCCCCTCGGGGCCTTTTTTTGTTTTTCTGCGAGCAAAAAAAAGGGGCGGTTTGACCCGCCCACATTTTTTCCGTAGTCCCTGCTTGTCCCAAACATCATCCTGATGAAATCGCGTCTTGCGATGTCCTTGGCCTCCTCCCTGGAAGCCTGTGCATGTCCGTGTGCACAGTTCGAATACTAGCGGGTTGAGCCGGGCCGGCAAGCGCGAAACCTCACAAGGTATTACACGGGACACATTTCCACACAGGCGAATAACACTTGATTTTCAATGAGTTGGAAAAATACCGGGGCTAAAAACGACAATGATTTACTGAGATTTGCATAGATGGCCTACAAAACAAGTAAGAAAAGGCTTACATGCAATGTTAATGGGGTGGCGCAGTACATATTCGACATCTGCTGTGGCTGGCAGATTTTGGGGCTGCTTTGCAGCCCATCGCGACACACAAAAAAGCCCCGAGGTCATCGGGGCGTTTTGCATTACAGGCTTTCGCTACTGGAACAACGACTCGCTGGACAGGCCGTTCTTCTCCAGGATCTCACGCAGGCGCTTGAGCCCTTCCACCTGGATCTGCCGCACCCGTTCCCGGGTCAGGCCGATCTCCAGCCCAACATCCTCCAGGGTGCTGCTTTCATGCCCGCGCAGGCCAAAGCGGCGCACCACCACTTCCCGCTGCTTGTCGGTCAACTCCCCCAGCCACTGGTCGATGCTCTGCGACAGGTCGTCATCCTGAAGCAGCTCGCACGGGTCTGTGGGGCGGTCGTCGGTCAGGGTGTCGAGCAGGGTCTTGTCAGAATCCGGGCCAAGCGACACATCCACCGAAGACACCCGTTCATTCAGGCCGAGCATGCGCTTGACCTCGGCGACGGGCTTCTCCAGCAAGGTGGCGATTTCTTCCGGGGAGGGTTCGTGATCCAGCTTTTGGGTCAGCTCTCGGGCCGCACGCAGGTAGACGTTCAGCTCTTTGACCACGTGGATCGGCAAGCGAATGGTGCGGGTCTGGTTCATGATCGCCCGCTCGATGGTCTGGCGAATCCACCAGGTCGCATAGGTCGAGAAACGGAAACCACGCTCCGGGTCGAACTTCTCGACCGCACGGATCAGCCCCAGGTTGCCCTCCTCGATCAGGTCGAGCAGCGACAGGCCACGGTTCACGTAACGACGGGCAATTTTAACAACCAGGCGCAGGTTGCTTTCGATCATGCGCTTGCGGCCAGCAGGGTCACCCTTTTGCGACAAACGCGCAAAATGCACTTCCTCTTCCGGCGAAAGCAGCGGCGAGAAGCCGATTTCGTTCAGATACAGCTGGGTGGCATCGAGCGCCCGGCTGTAATCGATGTACTTGTGTTGCTTGAGCGAAGAGCCCGACTTGGCCCTCGTCCGAACCGAAGATACAGCAGGTTCGTCTGACACCACATCCGTTTCCAAAACGATACCCGTCTCCATCAGGAGGACGTCATCGTCGATGTCAAACTCCGGCACTTCTTTACTGAGAGCCATTGTTATAGTCCTTTGCTGAGTTCGAACTCAGACTCGAGCGGCACCTTTATCCCTGGCAGCGCTTGAGCCTGTCCCCTCTACATCACAGGAACAGGCCGGGTACAACGATCAACGGCGTGGCAGGAACTGGAGTGGATCGACGGGTTTGCCCTGGCGGCGAATCTCGAAATGCAGCTTCACCCGATCTGTGCCCGTAGACCCCATTTCAGCAATCGACTGCCCTGCCTTGACCTGCTGCCCCTCCCGAACCAACAGCCTGCGGTTATGACCGTAGGCACTGACGTAGGTATCACTGTGCTTGATGATGATCAGCTCGCCGTAGCCCCTTAAACCACTCCCGGCGTAAACCACCGCACCATCAGACGCAGCAAAAACAGGCTGTCCCAAATCACCGGCGATATCAATGCCTTTATTCAAACTACCGTTTGAAGCAAATTTTCCAATCAGCACGCCGTTGGCAGGCCAGGTCCAGCCGCCTGCGGCGCGCTCTGCCGCAGGCACGGTGGTGGCAACCGGTGTAGGGGTGGAGGTTGTCGGCGTTGCCGGTTTGCTGGTGTTGGCAGGCGTCACGGCAGTCGTGCCCACAGGCCTGCGGGTGACCGTGGTGCGGCTCGATGAAGAGGGGCTGGACACCACCGTGGTACTGCTGCTGGAACCGCTGCTGAAACGAATCGCTTGCCCTGGGCGAATGGTATAAGGCGCCGCGATGCCGTTGCGTGCGGCCAGCTCCTTGTAGTCCCAGCCATAGCGGAAGGCAATGGAGAACAGCGTGTCACCCGGCTTGACGATGTACTGCCCGGACGTCACCGCCGGGCGCTTGGGCACGGTGTTATTGCGGTCGACCACCCGCGCACTGCTGTTGCTGCTGGTGCTCGAGCAACCCACCAGTAGCGTGCCCATGGCCAGTGCAATCACCAGAAGCTTGAAACCCGACCCGTCCTTGCGCTGCCGAATGACTGTGTGACCCACCCGCGCTCCCCTCATGGTGCCGAAAAACGATATGAAGACAAAAAATGCAATATTGTTGCAATTATAACCAAGCCGGCCAGTATTGGCAGGCGGGTGAAAAGGCTGTTGCAATACCCGGAGCGAGCTAGCGCTTTCTACCGCCAGATAGACAGGGCGAAGCGGCAAGAATTCGCCGCTGGCGCAAAAATACCGCGCGGCTCATACCCGCACGCCTCAGGCCAGCGGACCATTGAGCAGCGGAACGAAGCGCACGGCCCCCAGCACGCGCCGAGAGAATCCATGCTCCTCGCGCACGATCAGCATCAGTTGCTGCGCTTCACCGGTCGCCCCCACCGGGATCACCATGCGCCCCCCGGGGGCAAGCTGGTCAAGCAATGCCTGCGGCACTTCTGGCGCCACCGCCGTGACGATGATGCCGTTGTACGGCGCCAGCGCCGGCCAGCCTTCGCAGCCATCGCCCCAGCGGAATACCACGTTGCGCAGGTTCAGCTCCACCAGGCGCTCTTTGGCCCGGTCCTGCAGCACCTTGATACGCTCCACCGAAAACACCCGTTCCACCAACTGGGCCAGGATCGCCGTCTGGTAGCCTGAGCCGGTACCAATCTCCAGCACCTTGTCCAGCGGCCCGGCCTCGAGTAGCAGCTCGCTCATGTGGGCAACCATGAACGGTTGCGAGATGGTCTGGTTGTGGCCGATGGGCAATGCGGTGTCTTCGTAGGCACGATGCGCCAGTGCCTCGTCGACGAACAGGTGGCGCGGGGTACGACGAATCACGTCGAGCACCTTGGTGTTCGAAACGCCCTCTTCGCACAGGCGCTGGATCAGCCGCTCCCGGGTACGCTGGGAGGTCATGCCGATGCCGCGGCGCAGCATATCGTCCTCGCGCATCAGAGCAGGCCCTCCAGCCAACCGTCGAGCTGCTCGAAGGCATCATTGAAGGTGCGGTCGAGTTGCAACGGGGTGATCGATACATAGCCCTGCATCACCGCGTGGAAGTCGGTACCCGGACCGCCGTCCTCGGCATCGCCGGCCACGGCGATCCAGTAACCTTCCTTGCCGCGCGGGTTGACCACCTTGGTCGGTGCCGCCGCCCGCGCCCGGTGACCGAGGCGGGTGAGCCGGATGCCACGAATGTGCTCCAGCGGCAGGTTGGGAATGTTTACGTTGAGCACGGTGCGGGGTGGCAGCGCCAGGCGCGACTGGGCCTCGACCAGGCGGCGGGCGATATGGGCCGCGGTCGGCAGGTTGTCCGGCTGGCGCGACAACAGCGAAAACGCCAGCGACGTGCCACCCAGGAAGCGGCCTTCCAACGCGGCGGCGACCGTGCCCGAATACAGCACGTCATCGCCCAGGTTGGCACCGAGGTTGATCCCCGACACGACCATGTCCGGCGTGTGCGGCAACAGCCCATTGAGCCCCAGGTGCACACAGTCGGTCGGCGTGCCGTTGAGGCTGATGAAACCGTTGGCCAGGGTTTGCGGGTGCAGTGGCCGGTCCAGCGTCAGCGAACTGCTGGCGCCGCTCTTGTCTTGCTCCGGGGCGATCACCGAGCACTCGGCGTAATCCGCCAGCGCAGCGTGCAGCGCGGCGATGCCGGGCGCGGTAACACCGTCGTCGTTCGAAATCAGAATACGCATGGGCTGTCCGTCTGCCCTGCCGACACCAGATCCACGACTTCACGCACCACCACGGTGGCGAAGCATCCGGCCGGCAGGACGAATTCCAGTTGCAGGATATCAGGCTCGGGATAATGCCATGTCAGGCCGCCAATAGGGAGCCGCAAAATGCGCCGTTCGTGATCCATGCCCGCCTGGGCCAACCACTGGCAAAGTGCCGGTTGATCTGCACCGACGGCGTTTTCCAGGCGGGCAGTGGCCCCGTCAGCAGGCGAAGCGCCCTCGCCCCACATCGGGCCGGTCGGGTGCAGATCGAGAATCGCCAGGCGCGGGTCGGCACATTCCGCCTCTCCCGCCGGGAAAAAGCTACGGCTGTCAGTGAATGCCAGCAGGTCGCCGACCTGCGCCCGCGCCCAGCTACCTTCGGCGACACGCGCAGCCAGCACCTGATTGAACAGGTAGCTGCGCCCGGCCGAAAGCAGCCGCGAACGCACATTGCGCTGCTCGGGCAAGGCGTTGCGCGCCGCCCAGTCGAGGGCGTCATGGACGTTGCCGCCGCCGTGACCGAAGCGCTGGGTGCCGAAATAGTTGGGTACACCGTGCTGCTTCAGCTGTTCAAGGCGCGCGTCCAGCGCCTGGTGATCCGCCGCCAGGGCCGTCAGGCGCAGGGTGAAGCCGTTGGCCGAATGCGCGCCACGCTGCAGCTTGCGCTGGTGACGCACCTGCTTGAGCACGCGCAGGCTGGCATCCTCGGCACGCGACAGGTCCGGGTCGGCCTTGCCTGGCAGGTGCAGGCTGAACCACTGACGGGTCAGGGCCTGACGGTCCTTGAGCCCGGCATAGCTGATGGTGCGCACCGGCACACCGGCGGCGCGCGCCAGGCGGCGAGCGGCCTCTTCGGTGTTCAGCTCACGCTTCTCGACCCACAGCCACAAGTGCTCGCCCTGGCCGGACAGTGGAATATCCAGCACTTCGTCGACCTGGAAGTCTTCGGCCACCGCCTTAAGGACGGCGGTGCCCAGTGGTTCGCCCGATGCGCGCGGGCCCAGCAGTTCCAGTTCGGTCATGCTGGCAGCAGCAGGGCGACCGAATGCACGGCAATACCCTCCTCGCGGCCGGTGAAGCCCAGCTTTTCGGTGGTGGTGGCCTTGACGTTGACCTGGTCGAGCTCGACCTGCAGGTCCTCGGCGATCAGCTGGCGCATGGTCTCGATGTGCGGGGCCATCTTCGGCGCCTGGGCGACGATGGTGGCGTCTACATTGCCGACCTTCCAGCCCCTGGCCTTGACGATGCCGACCACATGGCGCAGCAGCACGCGGCTGTCGGCACCCTTGAACTGTGGGTCGGTGTCGGGGAAGTGCTTGCCGATATCGCCCAGCGCCGCAGCACCCAGCAAGGCATCGCTCAGGGCGTGCAGCAGCACGTCGCCGTCGGAGTGGGCCAGCAGGCCGTATTTGTGGGGGATACGCACCCCGCCCAGGGTAATGAAATCACCGTCGCAGAAACGGTGCACATCGTAGCCGTGGCCAATACGCATAAGAAAACGCCCTGAATAAGTCAGGGCGTGATTCTACCTGCTTTTGAGGCATTGGGCTGGAGGTGATCGCCTTGGGATTTTCAGCGTCTGGCAGATCGAGCGCCGCCCGCGCGGCGCATCGCGAGCTGCGCTCGCTCCTACGTTTGTTTCGAGCCAGTAACGCCTGTGACAGACGCGCGCGACCGCCTTGTTTGTACGACGCGATATCGAGCCATGCGCCAAAGCGTTCGCGCGCAATCTTCACAGGAATAATTGGCGCGAAACAGACGTAGGAGCGAGCGCAGCTCGCGATGCG
>NZ_BCBJ01000171.1:0-1924 GCF_001320605.1 Pseudomonas sp. NBRC 111133
GGTATGCGTACGGCCAAGTCATCTACCCAGCCCTGCAAAGCCAAGACATGGTGTGCACTTACATTTAAGTGGGCACCAGTTCTAGCCTTTTAAGCGGGTATTTCATGCAGCCAACACGCCGTTCCTATTCCAAATCCTTCAAAGCTCAGGTCATTCAAGAGTGTGCCCAGCCCGGTGCTTCGATTGCCAGCATCGCACTCAGCCATAACCTCAACGCAAACCTCGTCCACAAATGGATTCGCCTGCAAGCGCAGAAAAGCACGGCGCTGCAACCTGCATTTATTCCGTTACCCGTGCCGCTGGCAGGGGCGAAATCCCACACATCATCATCGAATATTTGCGTTGAAATACAGCACCCGCGTGGCACCGTCACAGTGAACTGGCCCACTGAAAATGCTGCTGCCTGCGCGACCTTTCTTCGAGACCTTCTGCGATGATTCGCATCGACTCCATCTGGCTCGCCACCGAGCCGATGGACATGCGCGCTGGTACCGAAACGGCATTAGCCAAGGTGATTGCGGTGTTCGGTGCGGCGCAGCCGCACTGTGCTTATCTTTTCGCCAACCGCCGCGCCAATCGCATGAAAGTGCTGGTGCATGACGGCTTCGGCATATGGCTGGCGGCGCGCCGGTTGAGCCAGGGCAAGTTCCACTGGCCAAGCATTCGTCATGGCTCTGAAATGCAGTTGGACACCGAGCAACTCCAAGCCTTGGTATTGGGCCTGCCATGGCAACGAGCAGGTTCCGGCGGCTCGATCACACTGCTTTAACGGCTGCCATTAGCCTATCGGTCTATCGCCGCGAAGCGCCTGCTCTGGCAAAATTCGGCGCATGACTTCTTCTCCCAATCTCGACCAAATGACTCCCGACCAACTGCGTGCCTTAGCTGCGCAATTGCTCTCGCAAGTCGAAACAATGGGTAAGACGGTCGAAACCATGGGCAAGAAGATCAACCGCGATCAGACGGTGATCGAGAAGCTGACCTTCGAAATTGCGCAGCTCAAGCGCTTGAAATTTGCCAAGCGCAGCGAGCAGATGAATCCTGAGCAGGCCAGTTTGCTCGATGACCTGATCGATACAGATATCGCAGCGATTGAAGCAGAGCTTCAGGCCTTGCAAACAGTGCCAGCGGCGACCGAGAAAAAGCAGAAGCCCAAGCGCACTGCATTGCCGGCTGAGTTTCCACGCACACTGATCCATCACGAACCTGACAACACTCACTGCCCATGCGGCTGCGCGCTGAAACGCATCGGTGAAGATGTCAGTGAGAAGTTGGATTACACACCGGGCGTGTTCACCGTCGAGCGTCATGTACGTGGCAAATGGGTCTGCGATGACTGCGAAACGCTTATCCAGGCACCGGTTCCGGCTCAGATCATCGACAAGGGCATCCCAACCGCTGGGCTGCTGGCCCACGTCATGATTGCCAAGTTTGCTGACCATTTACCGCTTTACCGTCAGGAATCGATCTTCGGTCGAGCGGGCCTGGCGATTCCACGCTCAACCTTGGCCGAATGGGTTGGCGTGACTGGGGTTCAGTTGCAGCCGCTGGTCGATGCGCTGCGCGAAGTGGTACTCGGGCAGCAGATTATTCATGCCGATGAAACACCCGTGCAAATGCTCATGCCGGGAACAAAGAAAACCCACCGTTCCTATGTTTGGGCCTACGCCACCAGCCAGTTCTCGGATGTGGCAGCGGTGGTTTATGACTTCAGCCCCAGCCGTGCCGGAGAGCATGCTCGCAACTTCCTGCAAGGCTGGAGGGGCAAGCTGGTCTGTGACGATTTTGGCGGTTACAAAGCCAGCTTCGAACTCGGCGTGACCGAAATCGGCTGCATGGCCCATGCACGGCGCAAATTCTTCGAGCTGCACGCTACGAATAAAAGCACGCTTGCTGAGCAAGCCCTGCGCTATATCCAGTTGTT
>NZ_BCBJ01000172.1:0-1360 GCF_001320605.1 Pseudomonas sp. NBRC 111133
ATGGTGCGCCAGGCATGGCGCGTAGCGCCGTGACTGGCGCTGTCGGGTTCACTGTGGTGGTGAGCCTGGCGACTTGGAGGTGAAAGTCCTCTACACACCCGGCAAGGGGAAGTGTTAGCTGAAGGCAAGGGTGTCGCGGGCGACTGCGAATCTGAAGGAAGCCCGAGGCAAAATGCTGGCCTGACGAACAGGAAGCGGATGAGGCGGCGCAGCGGGGTGAGGTGGCCATAATCGCCAAAGCCCGATACTTGCACGGAACGCTGCGACGTAGATCCGACAGGCATAAGCAGGAAGGTCGCGCGAATTACCCTGGGAGATCTGTACGCTTGCCATTGTGCTACCGATTGTCGAGAGGCGACGGGATGGGCGTGCAGAAGTCAGCCGAGGCCGTAGTAAGTGGCGGTCAACCACGCCATCAAGGGCCGAACAGGTCATGCCGCCAGTAGGCGTCAGCGTCTCGTCGATAACCGAAATGCAGAAATTTCTCCAAGAGAAGACTGTCACCCCGAGTCCCGGCCAGAGGCCGAGGATGACGCCTGACAGCGCAGAGGTATCGACGGCGTCGGTGACGTGGACGAACGCGGAACCGGACACGCTGATGGAGCGGGTGCTTGCACCGGCGAATCTCAAGCGTGCGTATCAGCGCGTGGTCAGCAACAAGGGGGCGCCGGGTGCCGATGGCATGACGGTCGCCGACTTGGCAGGCTACGTGAAACAGTATTGGCCCATCCTGAAGGTCAGGCTGCTGGCAGGTGAATACCATCCCCAGGCAGTGCGGGCGGTCGAAATTCCCAAACCGCAGGGCGGTATGCGGCAACTGGGCATTCCCAGTGTCGTGGATCGCCTGATCCAGCAAGCCCTGCTGCAACAGCTCACGCCGATCTTCGATCCGCTGTTCTCGGACTATAGCTACGGCTTCCGTCCGGGCAGAAGCGCTCACCAGGCTGTCGAGATGGCCCGCACCCATGTGGCGGCGGGTCATAGGTGTTGCGTGGAACTCGATCTGGAGAAGTTCTTTGATCGGGTCAACCACGACATCCTGATGTTCTGTGTTGAGCGCCATGTCGAAGACAAACAGGTGCTCAGACTCATCCGCCGTTACCTCGAAGCGGGCGTCATGTCGGGCGGGGTTGTCAGCCATCGGCAGGAGGGGGCGCCGCAAGGCGGCCCGCTTTCGCCGCTGCTGTCGAACATCCTGCTCGATGAACTCGACCGTGAGTTGGAGCGGCGAGGCCATCGCTTCGTGCGCTATGCCGATGACGCGAACATTTATGTCCGTAGTCCGCGTGCTGGCGAACGAGTGCTGGCCAGTGTCGAGCGGTTCCTGAATCACCGTCTGAAACTGAGACTGAATCGGGAC
>NZ_BCBJ01000173.1:0-557 GCF_001320605.1 Pseudomonas sp. NBRC 111133
GTGGCTGGGTCGTGGAAATGCGACTACCTGGGGTATGGGATGAGTTGGCACTCGCAGCCTAGACTGCGAGTGGCAACCATGAGCCTGCGCCGTGTGCGCGACCGTCTCAGGGAACTGCTGCGAGGGGTGCGGGGCCACAAGATGGCGAATGTCATCGAGCGGGTAAACCCGGTGCTGCGAGGCTGGGCAGGCTACTTCAAGCTCAGCCAGAGCAAGCGTCCACTGGAAGAGCTGGATGGCTGGGTCAGGCACAAACTTCGCTGTGTCATCTGGCGGCAATGGAAGCAGCCCTCTACGAGGGCGCGCAACCTGATGCGCCTGGGATTGAGCGAGGAGCGTGCCTGCAAGTCGGCCTTCAATGGCCGAGGCCCGTGGTGGAACTCAGGAGCGCCGCATATGAATCAGGCGCTGCCGAAGAAGCTATGGGACAGACTTGGACTGGTCTCGATACTGGATACGATCAATCGGCTTAACCGCATGGCCTGAACCGCCGTGTACGGAACCGTACGCACGGTGGTGTGGGAGGACGGCGGCCGTGAGGCCGCCTCCTACCCGAT
>NZ_BCBJ01000174.1:0-1911 GCF_001320605.1 Pseudomonas sp. NBRC 111133
AAGGGATCCATCATCCCCACATTCCAAGCGTCCACCTGATGCCCGATGCTGCGCTCCCGATTTCTTTCTGGAGCCCGCCAGCCATGATGCGACCCGACAGCAAAGTCGAAAAGGTGTACCTCTATCCCAAGCCCGTAGACTTCCGAAAGTCCATCGACGGCCTCACCGCGCTGGTCGAGTTGGATATCAAGGTCGCCGTGTTCGACCCCGTACTTTTCGTCTTCCTCAATAAAGCCCGTAACCGCATCAAGGTGTTGTACTGGGAGCGCAACGGCTTCTGCCTTTGGCTCAAGCGCCTCGAAGCCGAACGTTTCAAAACTTCCCCCGACGCCACCGACGAAGCCATCGTCCTGACCGTCCAGGAACTTAACTGGTTACTCGACGGCTTCGACCTCTGGCGCAACCGTCCGCATCAGGTTCTGACGCCCCGTTTCGTCGCCTGACCCGGTATAATCCGGGCCATGATTTCAGTGCCCGACAACCTCCCGGATGACCCTGTTCTGCTTAAGCAAATGCTGCTTGAGAGTTACGCTGCTCGTGCGTGTGAGCAATCGGCTGCCCGTGTGCGCGAGCAGGAGTTCAACGAGGCTTATGCGACACACATCGACGACCTGAAAGAGCAGATCAAGTTATGGCGTGACCGTTTCTTTGGCCGTAAGTCCGAGCAAACTGTCGATCCCAACACGCCGCAACTGGCGATGTTCAACGAACCCGAAAGCGACCCGCTACTGGCGGTGGTTGACGATGCCGACGAAGAAGTCGTTGCGCCTGCCAAACGTCGCGGCAAACGCAAACCACTGTCGGCCGATCTGCCTCGGGTCGAAGTCATCCACGACCTGCCCGAACACGAACTGACCTGCGCCTGCGGTTGCCGTAAGCATGTCATCGGCGAAGAAACCAGCGAGCAGCTCGATATCGTGCCGATGCAGATCCGCGTACTCAAACACGTGCGCAAGATCTATGGCTGCCGTGGTTGCGAGACTGCTCCTGTCACTGCTGACAAGCCCGCCCAGCTAATCGAAAAAAGCATGGCCAGCCCAAGCGTGCTGGCCATGCTGCTGACGACCAAGTACGTCGATGGCTTGCCGCTACACAGGTTTGAAAGTGTGCTGTCCCGCCACGGCATCGAGGTTCCACGACAAACCCTGGCGCGTTGGGTGATCCAGTGCAGTAAATACTTCCAGCCGCTGTTGAACCTGATGCGTGATCGGCTGCTGGAAAGTCCGGTGATTCATTGCGATGAGACTCGCGTCCAGGTGTTGAAAGAACCGGATCGAGACCCGACCAGCCAATCCTGGATGTGGGTGCAAGCCAGTGGCCCGCCTGATCGACAAGTTGTGCTGTTCGACTACACCACCAGCCGTGCGCAGGAAGTACCATTGCGTCTGCTGCAAGGCTATCGCGGCTATGTGATGACCGACGATTATGCGGGTTACAACGCTTTGGCGTTGCAGCCCGGTATCGAGCGACTGGCATGCATGGTTCACGCGCGCCGCAAGTTCGTCGAAGCACAAAAGGTGCAGCCCAAGGGTAAGACCGGACGAGCCGATGTGGCGCTGACGATGATCAATAAGCTGTATGACATCGAGCGCGACCTCAAGGAGGTCAGCGACGAACAGCGGTTCATCGGTCGCCAGGAAAGAAGCTTACCGATCCTCGGTCAGCTGAAAAGCTGGCTGGATAAGACGTACGCCCAGGTGACGCCGCAAAGCGTATTGGGCAAGGCGGTGCATTACCTGGCAAACAACTGGAGCCGCCTGGAACGGTATGTCGAAGCGGGCCATTTGCCAATCGACAACAACCTGGCAGAGCGTGCGATAAAACCGTTTGTCATTGGGCGCAAGGCTTGGCTGTTCAGTGACACGCCCAAGGGCGCCACGGCAAGTGCGCAGATATACAGCTTGGTCGAGA
>NZ_BCBJ01000175.1:0-1825 GCF_001320605.1 Pseudomonas sp. NBRC 111133
TGTCCTTCAAGAAAGGCAGCTAACGGCGAGAAGCGGTCATTTTGTATCTACAGGTTTCGGGGCGATTCACTCGTCTGATGCTCAGGAGCACCAGGATGGGCGTCAAGGAGGTGGTCATCTTGAGGTGGACTATGCTGACCAGTTGCTCTCAAATCTAATCGTGAGGTCCTCCATGGCAAACCCCAATCTGCTGGCTCTATTCAGAGATGAAGTCCTTCTGACCGGGCCTGAAAGCTCCCTTCCAAGCAACCTATCTCAGTTCTGGCTTGAGGAGCTCCAGAGTCATCTGGAGAGGTATTTCGACGGTTTGAACTCGGATTCAGATGCAGAAGAGAAGGATCTCGACATCTCTCTCCCACTCGCAGCGATCATCCACATCTTGTTCGCGAAGAATGGTGGGGAGGAGATATCCGAGAGCTCTGAAAAGCTGTACGAGTATTTCCAAGACTACCGGCTCGAACTGGCCCTTGAAGAGATCACGCGAAAGACTCATGTGGCTGCCGAGGCTGCAACCATTGAGACCATCTTCACCAACCGAGATGTCCTGGTGGAACAAGGCCCCCTTCTTCAATAGGTACCTCCACCGATGCCATCGCCGGCGGGCACGCTCCGAGGCATTGATGGAATGCATTTTGACGGCTGCCGAGATCAGCGAATGAAAGAAATTGCTGCGCCGATGTTCGATCTAATCGCTTTGTCGCTTCCACGAGGGTTGGGGTTTGGGGACAGCCCGCCAGTAGGGGCATGGCTTAGTGAGGACGGAATTTCTTGTGCCGCTCTAACCCGAAATATCCATTCCGGCAGCTTCGGAATTGTCACCTTGCGGCGTCGTGTCGATAGCGTGTGGGTGCTCCTCAGCCATAGTGAGCGCACCACTGGCGAGTCTGAAGCCCGCGCCTCAATCAGCCATTTTCTCTATACCCAAGCCCATCCGCTTCCACTCCCTTCAGGTGAACGACGACGTGCTCCTCTAAGCAGAATGGGTAAGCGCACACCAAGCGTGGTGTTCAAATCACTATTTGATCCAAGCCGCCGTATTGGGGCGTGGGCGCTGAATCAACTGTATCTCGCACTGCCATCCCCAGACAGAAATTGGGTTCCCGATTGCCAGACTGAGAATTTTCACACCCGCCTCTGGGAAGCCCACCTATTAGCGATTTTTCGTGAACAGGGACTCTTGGTCACCCAGCCTAAAGAATCACCCGATTTTCACATCGAGAATAGGCTGGGAGATGAGGCCTGGGTTGAAGCAGTGACAGCCAACCCGGAAGAGCGGTATGAGCATTTTGGCGCCTCGCCGGTCCCCCCACCCGCTGACCGACATGAGCGTTTCTTAGGAGCGGCTGCAGAAAGGTTTGCGAGGACCATCCAAAACAAATTGGACAAGCGTTACGAATCCCTACCGCACGTGGAGGGTAAGCCGCTCATTCTGGCCTTAGCCGATTTCCATGCGCCCAGTTCAATGCTGTGGAGCAGGGAGTCGCTCATCAGCTATCTCTATGGCTTTGCAGTTCACTCATCTGCGCATCGTGGTACGCACCTGATAACTGTGGAGGAAGAGACATCTCTGCTATCAGGGCGCCCCAACGGCCTATTTACGCTAATGGAAAATGCCCATCTTTCAGCGGTCATTTTCACCAATGCCTGCACAGTGCCAAAGCTCAGCCGAGTGCCGATCTCAGGTGGAGCTCATCTAGACGGGTACCGATACTTGCGGTTTGGTGAGTTTTTCGACCGTTCTCCGGGAGCATCACGAGGTATCCCATTTCTGTTGGATGTAGCGTCCAGCGACTACGGTCAGCTCTGGCCGCAATATGGCTACGAG
>NZ_BCBJ01000176.1:0-1770 GCF_001320605.1 Pseudomonas sp. NBRC 111133
GGATGCCAGCGTGCTGCAGGACAGCTACGTGGCCCCGTGCAGCGAGCTGGAGCAACAGATCGCGGCGATCTGGGCAGACGTGCTGAAACTCGAAAGGGTCGGCCTGAACGATGGCTTCTTCGCCCTGGGTGGCCATTCGCTATCGGCCACCCAGGTGATCGTGCGTGTTCGCGAGGCGACAGGCATCGACGCCACCTTGAAGGAGCTGTTCGAGCATCCCCTGCTGGCGGATTTCTCTTGTCGCCTCGAAGAGAAAAATCAGCAAATCGATCCGATTCAGGCAGAACTGGCTAAATCGCTGGAGGCGCTCAAACGTCTAACCACGGAGGAAATTGATGAACTGATTTCATAGGGGATACATCAGTGCAAGCGTTGCTCGACTCCGTCAAATCGTTGTCCACCAAAGAGCGTCACGCTCTGGCCATGCTCCTGAAGCGTCAGGGAATCAACTTGTACGGAGTCGCGCCGATCCCTGCGAGAGCGCCGGGGGAAGCGCTGGCGTTGTCCTACGCCCAGCAGCGGCAATGGTTTCTCTGGCAAATGGACCCCCAGGGTAGCGCGTACAACATTCCGGTCGCCCTGCGTCTGAAGGGCGATCTTGACCTTCGGGCGCTGCAGGCCAGCTTCGATGCCCTGATCGCGCGACACGAAACCCTGCGTACCACCTTTCACCTCGACAGCGACCAGCCGGTACAGGTGATTCACCCCGAAGCGCCCGTCGAGCTGGTCATCGATACACTCAAGGCCGTCGACGTCGATACCAGCGCGGCATTGAAGGCATGGGTCGAGCAGGAAGTTCAGCAGCCATTCGACCTTGAGCAGGGGCCCTTGCTGCGGGTCAAGCTGCTGCGTCTGGCGGCGGATGACCATGTACTGGTGCTGACCCTGCACCACATCGTCTCCGATGGCTGGTCGACACCGATCATGGTCGACGAGCTGGTGCGTTTCTACGAGGCCGGCAAGTCCGGGCAGGCGCTGCAATTGCCGCCGCTCCCTGTGCAGTATGCCGACTACGCGTTGTGGCAACGGCAGTTCATGGAAGCGGGTGAACGCGAGAAGCAACTGGGCTACTGGACGGCCCATCTGGGGGACGAACAGCCGGTACTGGAATTGCCGCTGGACCGTCCGCGCGGTGCAGTGCAGAGCCATGCAGGTGCACGCCTCGACATCGCCATTGACGATGCGCTGGCAGATTCGCTGAAGCAGTTGGCCAAGCGCCAGGGCGTGACGCTGTTCACCTTGCTGCTGGCAAGCTTCCAGGCGTTGTTGCACCGCTACAGCGGGCAGAACGACATCCGCGTCGGCGTCCCGATCGCCAACCGCAATCGCAGCGAAGTCGAGGGGCTCATCGGCTTCTTCGTCAACACCCAGGTCCTCAAGGCCGAATTCGACCTGAGCACCACCTTTGACGAGCTCGTCGCGCACGTTCACCAGGCCGGGCTGGGCGCACAGGCGCATCAGGACCTGCCGTTCGAGCAACTGGTCGAAGCCCTGCAGCCAGAGCGCAGCCTCAGCCATAGCCCGTTGTTCCAGGTGATGCACAACCACGGCAGCGAGGGCAGGGGCCAGACGCGGCGCCTGCCAGGCTTGACCCTGGAGGCGCTCGACTGGGAAATCCATACCACTCAGTTCGACCTTGCATTGAACACTGTCGAGCATGAACACGGCATCGGTGCGTTCCTGACCTACGCAACGGCCTTGTTCGATGAAGCCACCATCGCCCAGCTTGCCGGGCACTGGCAGGGCCTGTTGGCCGCCATCGTCGCCCAC
>NZ_BCBJ01000177.1:0-1607 GCF_001320605.1 Pseudomonas sp. NBRC 111133
GGCTTGGGCAGGGCTTTGCGGTCCAGCTTGCCGTTGGCCGTCACCGGCAGGCGCTCGAGGAACAGCAAGTGGGTCGGGACCATGTAGTCGGCCAGGCCGAGCCTGAGGTGCTCGCGCAGTTCGCCGCGCAGCGCACTCTGTTGCTGTGGGTCGCTCGGCAGGTCGCCGGCCATGACCAGGTACGCGGCCAGTTGCTTGCCACCCGGCCCGTCGATGTCCAGCACCACCGCCTCGCGCACCCTCGGCTGCTCGAGCAGGCGCGTCTCGATCTCGCCCAGCTCGATGCGCAGCCCGCGGATTTTCACCTGGTGATCGAGACGGCCCTTGTAGTCGATCACCCCGTCGGCCCGGTAGCGCGCCAGGTCGCCGGTACGGTAAAGGCGACCGCCGCCTTGTGCCGTGTTGTCGAAGGGGTCCGGGACGAAGCGTTCGGCCGTCAACGCCGGGCGACGGTGATAGCCACGGGCCAGGCCGATGCCGCCCAGGTACAGCTCGCCAGCCGCGCGTGGGGCGACACTCTGCAGCCCGGCACCGAGGATGTGGGTTTTCAGGTTGTCGATCGGGCGGCCAATCGGCACACCGCTGTCGCCGCCCGGGCGGCAGGTCCAGTGGGTGACATCGATGGCCGCTTCGGTCGGGCCGTAAAGGTTGTACAACTGTGCGCCGGGCAGGCGTGCCAGGGTCTGCTGCGCCAGCTCTGCAGGCAAGGCTTCGCCGCTGCACACCACGCGCTTGAGACTGCTGCAGCGCTCAACCTCGGCGCTGCCCATGAACGCTTGCAGCATCGACGGGACAAAGTGCAGCGTGGTCACCGCGCACTGCCTGATCACCTCCACCAGGCGCTCCGGATCACGGTGCTCGCCCGGTTGCGCCACGGCCAGGCGTGCGCCGGCCAGCAGCGGCCAGAAGAACTCCCAGACCGAGACGTCGAAACTGAACGGGGTTTTCTGCAGCACCGTATCGCCGGCATCCAGGCCGTAGGCCTGCTGCATCCAGCACAGGCGGTTGACCAGCGCGCGATGGCTGTTGCCCGCGCCCTTGGGCCGGCCAGTGGAACCGGAGGTGTAGATCACGTAGGCCAGGTTGCCCGGGCGGGTGTGGTGCACCGGGTCGGCATCGCTGTAGCCCGGCAGCGGTTCGAGCAACAGTGGCTGCACACCCTCAGGTACCGGCAACTGCGCCAGCAGGTGGGCTTGCGTCAGCAGCAGGCCGATGCCGCTGTCCTGCATCATGTAGGCCAGGCGCTCGGCGGGGTATTCCGGGTCCAGCGGCACATAGGCGCCACCGGCCTTGAGGATACCCAGCAGGCCGATGACCATGTCCACGCTGCGCTCGGCGGCAATGCCCACCAGCACGTCCGGCCCCACGCCGTGTTCGCGCAGCTTGTGCGCCAGCTGGTTGGCGCGCCGGTTCAGCTCACGGTAGCTCAGGGCCTGTTCGGCAAACACCAGCGCGGGCGCGTCCGGGGTGGCGGCGACTTGCGCCTCGATCAGTTGCTGCAGGCACTGCTCCAGCGGGTAGTCGGCGTGGGTGCGGTTCCAGTCGTAGACCACCTGTTGCTGCTGCGCGGCATTCAACAGCGGCAACTCGGCGATGCGCTGCTGCGG
>NZ_BCBJ01000179.1:0-685 GCF_001320605.1 Pseudomonas sp. NBRC 111133
ATAGGTGGGAGGCTTTGAAGTGGGGACGCCAGTTCTCATGGAGCCATCCTTGAAATACCACCCTGGCAACTTTGAGGTTCTAACTCAGGTCCGTTATCCGGATCGAGGACAGTGTATGGTGGGTAGTTTGACTGGGGCGGTCTCCTCCCAAAGAGTAACGGAGGAGTACGAAGGTGCGCTCAGACCGGTCGGAAATCGGTCGTAGAGTATAAAGGCAAAAGCGCGCTTGACTGCGAGACAAACACGTCGAGCAGGTACGAAAGTAGGTCTTAGTGATCCGGTGGTTCTGTATGGAAGGGCCATCGCTCAACGGATAAAAGGTACTCCGGGGATAACAGGCTGATACCGCCCAAGAGTTCATATCGACGGCGGTGTTTGGCACCTCGATGTCGGCTCATCACATCCTGGGGCTGAAGCCGGTCCCAAGGGTATGGCTGTTCGCCATTTAAAGTGGTACGCGAGCTGGGTTTAGAACGTCGTGAGACAGTTCGGTCCCTATCTGCCGTGGACGTTTGAGATTTGAGAGGGGCTGCTCCTAGTACGAGAGGACCGGAGTGGACGAACCTCTGGTGTTCCGGTTGTCACGCCAGTGGCATTGCCGGGTAGCTATGTTCGGAAGAGATAACCGCTGAAAGCATCTAAGCGGGAAACTTGCCTCAAGATGAGATCTCACTGGGATCTTGAA
>NZ_BCBJ01000180.1:0-1381 GCF_001320605.1 Pseudomonas sp. NBRC 111133
AGATCGTGTCCCGGGAAGTGGTGTAACTGAACCAGCCGAAGGCGCCCTGCGGGCGAAAGAGGATGGTCATCGTGGTTCTTGGCTAACGTTGAGTTTGCGAAGACCAAACACTCACCAGAGAAACCACGATGACCAAGCCCACTATCGCATTGACCGAGTTGGTTGAGAAAGGGGCAGACGCTGATCTGCTCAAGCAAATGATCCAGTTCGTTGCCCAGCGCATGATGGAGTTCGATGTCGAAGGCCTGTGCGGCGCGGGCTTCGATGTCAAAAGCCCAGACCGGACAAATAGCCGTAATGGCTACCGTGATCGCCTTTGGCAAACCCGCGCCGGCGACGTTGACCTGAAGATCCCGAAGCTGCGCCAAGGCAGCTACTTTCCTGGCTTCCTCGAACCCCGACGTACCGCCGAGAAGGCCATGGCGGCGGTGATCCAGGAAGCCTACATCCAAGGCGTTTCAACGCGTTCGGTGGACGAGCTGGTCAAGGCCATGGGCATGACCGGTATCTCCAAAAGCCAGGTTTCACGGCTAGCGGGTGAGATCGATGAGCGCGTTCACGCTTTCCTTGATCGCCCGCTTGAAGGCGACTGGCCCTATCTCTGGATCGATGCCACCTACGTCAAGGTGCGGGAGGCCGGGCGCATCGTCTCGGTCGCCGTAATAATCGCCGTGGCCGTGAACACCGACGGTGGCCGCGAAGTCCTGGGCATGCGGGTTGGGCCGTCAGAGGCTGAGCCGTTCTGGACAGACTTCCTGCGCAGCCTCATGCGACGTGGCTTGCGGGGCGTGAAGCTTGTCATCTCCGACGCCCACGAAGGGCTCAAGGCGGCTGTTTCCAAGGTATTCAACGCGACCTGGCAGCGCTGCCGTGTGCATTTCATGCGCAATGCCATGGCCCACGTCGGCAAAGGTCAGCGCACGATGGTGGCGGCGTTGTTACGCACGGTCTTTGCCCAGGACAGTCGCACCGAATGCCATCAACAATGGCGCTTGGTCGCTGATCAACTGCGCGAAAAGTACCCCAAGATCGCAACGCTCATGGACGGCTGCGAGGATGAAGTTCTGGCGCACATGGCGTTTCCCAAGGCGCACCGGCAGCAGTTACACAGCACCAACCCGCTTGAACGGCTCAACGCTGAAATCAAACGCCGCACCGATGTCGTGGGGATTTTCCCCAACGATCCGGCCATCACACGGCTGGTAGGCGCGATGCTGCTGGAGCAGAACGACGAGTGGTGCCTGCAAAGACGTTACATGCAGTTGGAGGCCTTCGAAGCGGTCAGCGATAATCCACAAGCCAAGCTGTCAGCTGTGATCAACTAAACGGCGAACTTAATGGCAAGAGCCATGATGAGTTACACCACTTCCTGGGACACGAT
>NZ_BCBJ01000181.1:0-1246 GCF_001320605.1 Pseudomonas sp. NBRC 111133
TGATCTTGCCCAGCAGCCGTGGACACGGGTTTAAGCACACATCCTGGCCTCGAAGGCCTCTGGGCTGATGTGCCCCAGCGTGCTGTGTCGCCGCTGGCGGTTGTAATCGGTTTCGACGTATTCAAACACGGTTTCACGCATCTGGGCGCGGCTCGTGAAGCGCTCGCCGTGGATGCACTCGACCTTCAGGCTGTGGAAGAAGCTCTCTGCACAGGCATTGTCGTAGCAGTTGCCTTTGGCGCTCATGCTGCATCGCAAGTGATGGGCGCGGATCAGCTCCTGGTAAGCCGCTGAGCAGTACTGGCTGCCGCGGTCGCTATGCACGATCACGTCATTAGGCTGCCTACGTCGCCACAGCGCCATGTGCAAGGCATCGCAAACCAAGTCGGCCGTCATGCGTTCGTTCATGGCCCAGCCGATCACCATCCGTGAATACAGATCGATGACCACTGCCAGATACAGCCAGCCTTCCTCCGTATACAGGTAGGTGATGTCACCCACCCATTTCTGATTTGGCGCAGATGCCTTGAAATCCTGCTTGAGCAAGTTCTCTGCCACTGGCAGGGAGTGCTGAGAATTGGTCGTGGCCTTGAACTTCTTGGCGGCCTTGGCACGCAGTCCTTGCCGTTGCATCGAGGCGGCTACCGTCTTGCGATTGCAGGGTAGGCCGGCTTCCCGCAGGTCGTGGCAAAGCCGTGGAGCCCCGCTGCGGCCCTTGCGTGCGCTGTATGCCTGAGCGACCTGCCGATCCAGTTCGGCTCTTCGCCGCTGGCGCATTGACGGCCTGCGAGAGCACCAAGCGTAGTAACCGCTGCGGGCAACGCCCAACACGCGACACATGGCCTGGATCGAGAAATGCGCGGTATGAGTCCTCATGAAGGCGTACTTCACTTGAGGCTCTTGGCAAAGTACGCGGCGGCCTTTTTTACGATGGCCAGCTCCTCGGCGTGCTCGGCCAACAGCCGCTTGAGTCGGGCATTCTCGTCGGCCAGCGACTGCTCGCGCTCGCTGCCGGACTGAGTCTGGTGCTTCTTGCTCCGCCAGCCGTAGAGCTGGGAAGCATGCAGGCCGAGCTGTTCGGCAGCCTTGCTGACGCCAATGCGCTCGGCCAAAGCCAGCGCTTCGTCCTTGTAGGCTTGGGAATGGCGGGTGCGGGTCTGTTTCATTGGGGTTGCTTGTCTTGCCATGATTCACCTCGTTGCAGTTTATCGCTTAACGGGGTGTCCACTGGGACTGGGCAAGATCA
>NZ_BCBJ01000182.1:0-1213 GCF_001320605.1 Pseudomonas sp. NBRC 111133
TGAATCGCCCCTGGTTTCGTAGACACCTCCAAGCCTCATAATGAGGCCCAAATAGGAGGTGCCATGAGTCGTCAGCGTTACCCCGAAGAATTCAAGATCGAAGCGGTCAAGCAAGTGACCGAAAAAGGCAAACCTGTCGCCGAGGTCGCCCAGCGCCTGGGCATGTCCGTGCACAGCCTTTACGCCTGGATCAAGGTCTACAGCAAGCCCCAAGAGCAGCGTCAGCAAGACAATGATCAGCAGGCTGAACTGCGCAAGCTGCGCGCTGAACTCAAGCGGGTGACAGAAGAGCGAGACATATTAAAGAAGGCCGCCGCGTACTTTGCCAAGGAGTGCGGCTGAAGTACGCCTTCATCAACAAGCACTCGACGGATTACCCAGTGCGTCGCCTTTGCCAAACCCTCAAGGTGCATCCCAGCGGCTACTACGCTTGGCTGGCCGAGCCTCAATCTGCCCGAGCCAAAGAAGATCAGCGCCTGCTTGGTTTGATCAAGCAGGCCTGGTTAGAAAGCGGCGGCGTGTATGGCTATCGCAAGATTCACGATGACCTGCGAGAGCTAGGAGAGATCTGTGGGCGAAATCGAGTCGGTCGCTTGATGCAGGCAGAGGGGCTGCGTTCTCAAACGGGCTATCGCCGTCGTACTGGGTTTTATGGCGGAAAACCAAAAGCGGCATCGCCCAACCATCTGGCCAGGCAGTTCAAGGTCAGTGAGCCGAATAAGGTCTGGGTGACCGATATCACCTACATCCGCACCTACGAAGGGTGGCTGTATCTGGCGGTAGTGCTGGATCTGTTCTCTCGCCAAGTCATTGGTTGGTCAATGAAGCCCAGGATGAGCAGCGACCTAGCCATCGACGCCATGCTGATGGCCGTGTGGCGACGCAAGCCACAGCAGCAAGTGATGATTCACTCAGACCAAGGCAGTCAGTTCAGTAGCTCAGATTGGCAAAGCTTCCTGAAAGCCAACAATGTGATCAGTAGCATGAGCCGAAGGGGAAACTGCCACGACAATGCCGTAGCCGAGAGCTTTTTCCAGCTTTTGAAGCGGGAGCGAATCCGACGAAAGATCTACGCAACGCGTGACGAAGCCCGAAGTGATATTTTCGATTACATCGAGATGTTCTATAACCCCAAGCGTCGACACAGCAGTGCTATGCAGCTGTCGCCAGTAGAGTATGAGAAACGCTATTTTCTGAGCTTGGAGAGTGTCTA
>NZ_BCBJ01000183.1:0-909 GCF_001320605.1 Pseudomonas sp. NBRC 111133
ATCAAGGAGCGTTCGCAGGTCGCCATCAATGAGGGCGAACCGAAGAGCAATCCCTGGGGCGGCCAACTGGTGGGTGGTCCGACCACAGCCAGTACCGGCAATAATGTGGACGACAATATGTCGTTCAGCCAGTTTGCCTGAGTGCGCCTGACGGCCGCCTGATGGCGGCCTTGCTGCGATGAACATGCACCGCAGGGCATATGCCCTGCCGGCGCATGCCATGGTCAGCGCAGGGTGTAGCCGTTGTCGACGATCAGGTCCTGCCCGTGGATGCCCCGTGCGCCCAGCGACAGCAGGTGCAGCATGGCGTCGGCGATCATGGCGGGTTCGAGAAATGCCCCATTCAACAAACGCTGTTCCACTGTCTTGGCCACCGCCGCCAGCGCGTCGTCGCTGAGTTGCAGGGTGCCCCAGATCGGTGTTGCCGTGGGCCCTGGCGATACCATGTTGACCCGGATGTCGTCGGCTGCCAGCTCGACGGCCAGGTTGCGCGCAAAGGCTTTCAGGGCCGCCTTGGAGGCAATGTAGGCGGCGAGGCCGGGAAAGGTTGCCTGCGAGAGAAAGGTGCCGGTGAACACGACCGAGGCTGGGCGGGCCAGGTGGGCTTTCAGGCTGGCCAGGGTATTGAGCGCGCCCGCGCCATTGACGGCCCATTGCCGCTCGAAGGCTGCGGCATCCAGGCCATCGGCCAACTGGGCGATCCCGGCATTGGGGGCCAGGTAGTGTATCGGGCCCAGGGTGTGCGCATACCGGGCCAGCCTGGCGAGGTCGTCGGCGCGGCTGATGTCGCCTTCAAGCCAGGTCAGTCGTTCTCCGTAGTGTTCCTGCAAAGCCCCCAGCTCACCCTGGTGACGGCTCATGGCCAACACCCTGGCCCCGGCCTGGAGCAGGCCGGTCGTCAACGCGTAA
>NZ_BCBJ01000184.1:0-845 GCF_001320605.1 Pseudomonas sp. NBRC 111133
GTTCAGGCCGCTACGACCGCTGCAACCGGCTTAGCGTGCTTTATTTTCCGTTTTCTGAGGCGACCCCTAGTGGCCTCTCGGCAAAACCAGCCTGTCGTAGAGCTTGTCCATAACATCCCCCTGAACAATGCGTGCCATAGGTTTTGGGCATATGGGCCAATCATTGCTCCCAGCATTGTTGTCGTACTGGCCAGCCTCATTCTCTCACAGCCGGTCCAAACCAGTGCCCAGACGAGGATGCCAGGCTGCTAACGGCTAGCGGGGGCGCAATACCCAGACGTGCGAAACAAGTCTGACAGGGAGGGGAAGCCTCAAGTCACAGGGAGCAGCCTAGCTGCCGCTCTAGGACGGTCTTTATAGTCAATTATAGAGTGATTATAGAATCATTCATTCCGGCTGCCTGATTTGCCGCGACCGGTTCAACTGAAGGATCTTCTGAGGTTGTTAATCGACCTCATTCCTAAGCATCAGGGAACTGTTTGTTCCTACACCTGTAACCCACGTCGGCACCAACCATGTTTTCCTCGCCGTGTAGCAGCGATCGACCTGGGTGACACACGTCAGAATCGCCGCATCGCGATACCCATGTGGTTTTTTAAAATTGTGATATTAATCATATGGATAGAGGGGAAGTGAGTGAATTTTCCCCTTATCTCGGCATGACCCCGACAGTAGGCGATGCCGCAACGCGCTTCATCGACCTATGTAAAACGACTCCTTTATCGAAATAGTGCACTCATCGCTCTCCACGGCGATCCCTTCATCGCGAATTGCACCGCCCAAGACGATCTGCACTGAAATCAATACTTTCTGATGCCTCTTGATTAGAGATGCCAGCCATAATA
>NZ_BCBJ01000185.1:0-800 GCF_001320605.1 Pseudomonas sp. NBRC 111133
CCTTCGTCCAGCAGCTTGCGGAACATCTCAACACCGGTGCAGGTGGTGGTGGTGGTGTCACGCAGACCAACGATTTCCAGTGGGTCTTGAACGCGAACGATACCACGCTCGATACGACCGGTAACAACGGTACCACGACCCGAGATCGAGAATACGTCTTCGATCGGCATCAGGAACGGCTGATCAACGGCACGAACTGGCTCAGGGATGTAGGCATCCAGAGTTTCTACCAGCTTCTTGACAGCGGTAGTACCCATTTCGTTGTCGTCTTTGCCTTCCAGGGCCATACGAGCGGAACCGATGATGATCGGAGTGTCGTCGCCTGGGAAGTCGTAGGTGGACAGCAGGTCGCGAACTTCCATCTCGACCAGTTCCAGCAGCTCAGCGTCGTCTACCAGGTCAGCCTTGTTCAGGAAGACCACGATGTACGGAACGCCTACCTGACGAGACAGCAGGATGTGCTCACGGGTTTGTGGCATCGGACCATCGGCGGCCGAGCAAACCAGGATCGCGCCGTCCATCTGGGCAGCACCGGTGATCATGTTCTTCACGTAGTCAGCGTGACCTGGGCAGTCAACGTGAGCGTAGTGACGAATGTTCGAGTTGTACTCGACGTGAGCGGTGTTGATGGTGATACCGCGCGCTTTTTCTTCCGGAGCCGAGTCGATCTTGTCGAACTCAACGACTGCCGAACCGAAAACTTCGGAGCAGACGCGAGTCAGAGCTGCGGTCAGAGTGGTCTTACCGTGGTCAACGTGGCCGATAGTGCCGACGTTAACGTGGGGAAGGGAACGATCAAA
>NZ_BCBJ01000186.1:0-780 GCF_001320605.1 Pseudomonas sp. NBRC 111133
TCTCCGAACAAGCCTTCAGTTATGCGAGAATCCCCGCAACACCTGATCCGAGCCGCCCATGAGCCAGATGAGCTTTTCCGACTTTGAGTACGCCGGCAAGCGCAAGCAAACCCGCCGAGAGCGCTTCCTCGCCGAAATGGATCAAGTGGTGCCCTGGGCAGGCCTGCTGGAGCTGATCGAACCGTTCTACCCCAAGGCCGGCGGCGGTAGAAAACCCTATCCTCTGGAAACCATGCTGCGCATCCATCTGTTGCAGAACTGGTTCTCCCTGAGCGACCCGGCCATGGAGGAAGCGCTCTACGAAATCACGCCCATGCGCCAGTTCGCACGCCTGACGCTGAGCGCGCCAATCCCCGAAGACACCACGATCATGAACTTCCGGCACTTGCTGGAGAAGCATCAGCTCGCACCGGCAATCCTTGCGGTCATCAATGGTTATCTGCAGGAAAAAGGCCTGTCGCTGCGCCAAGGCACCATCGTCGATGCCACCATTATTCATGCCCCCAGCTCGACCAAAAATAAAGAAGGCAAGCGTGATCCCGAGATGCACCAGACCAAGAAAGGCGGTCAGTATTTCTTCGGGATGAAGGCGCACATCGGTGCCGATGTCGAGTCCGGCCTGGTGCATCACGTCCATGGCACCGCTGCCAATGTGGCCGATGTCACGCAGGTGGCTGAACTGCTGCATGGCGAAGAAAACGCCGTGTATGCAGATGCCGGTTACACCGGTGTCGAAAGGCGCGAAGAGCATGAAAATCGGGGGGTGATCTGGCAGATTGC
>NZ_BCBJ01000187.1:0-777 GCF_001320605.1 Pseudomonas sp. NBRC 111133
GATCACCATCGCCAGCGCTTTCAGGCCGCGATGGATACCTACCTTGACCGCAGAACTGGAAAGACCGGTCAGTTGAGCCGTTTCCTCTACCGAACGGCCTTCCAGTTTCACATGAATGATGGGCAGACGCTGACGCTCGGGCAGGTGCTGTAACAGCTTGCCCAGATCACGCCGGGCCTCCGCCGGGCGGCTATCCTCCACCTCGAACATGTCTTCGTCCAGCGAATCGGACAGCGCATCGCGGCGGGCGAACGCACGGAAGTGATCGGCCAGCTTGTAGCGGGCGATCGCCTGCACCCACACGGTCAGCGGCTGTTC
Source organism: Pseudomonas sp. NBRC 111133 (assembly GCF_001320605.1). Classification (NCBI taxonomy): domain Bacteria; kingdom Pseudomonadati; phylum Pseudomonadota; class Gammaproteobacteria; order Pseudomonadales; family Pseudomonadaceae; genus Pseudomonas; species Pseudomonas sp. NBRC 111133. The sequence goes on from NZ_BCBJ01000187.1 coordinate 319, forward strand.
GGCGCGATAGGTGTGCCTTGCGTTGTGCACGGCCAGCAGTACCTCTTGCAACAGGTCCTCGACCTCTCCCGGGCGCTGCGCCAGGCGTCGGCGAAGGAAACCGCGCAGGTGCGAACTGAGCGCGGTGAGGAATTCGCGGTATGCGGCCTCGTCGCCAGCCAACCCACCCAGAAGCAATGACTGCAGGCGCTCTTCGCGCGTGGCCATGACCTCATAGCTTGTAGTTCGCTCCATTGGCCGCCTTAGTTACACCGCAGGTGGATATTTTTCATTGAGCCCAGACTGCATCATATCGGCCGCAACGCCAAAGGTTTCAATCGGCGCAGGTGCACCGAAAGAAATCTCAACATTTTTCTGCCGCGCTGTAACCGTATCGACTGCTACGACGAATTACCTGTCGGACCGTCACACCGAGCTGACGGCCATCCAGTCCATTACGGAGATATGCCATGAAAAGCA
>NZ_BCBJ01000188.1:0-747 GCF_001320605.1 Pseudomonas sp. NBRC 111133
GATTATTTTCCTTCGTTCCTGATGGCGATACTCCTCGACTAAGCCTATTTCAGACGTGGCTTCGCAAAGCAGGGCGGCGGATCGCAATCGACGATAGCTTCACTGTATACTTTTGGCTCCGCATACCCCTTGAGCTACAGGAACACCAGCATGACTGTACTCCAAACGCTCTACTGGCAGCCTACGCCGCCTTAGCGCTACGCCCCCTCGCAACACCTCGCCTCCGCCAGTTTCGCTCGCGGCTGCGTACTGCTGTACGCCCGGTTCTTACACCCAAAGCGCACAGCAAAATAATCCTCACAATTTGAATTCGTATCGACGCGCTCGCCATTTCCTGGCATGCGTGCGGTGCATTGCTTTGGATATTCTGATGCTACAAACACTCAAACAAACGTGGTTTTCCAACGTCCGTGGCGACGTGCTCGCGGGGATCGTCGTCGCACTTGCGCTGATCCCTGAAGCCATCGCTTTCTCTATCATTGCGGGCGTCGACCCCAAAGTTGGTCTCTACGCCTCATTCTGTATCGCCGTAGTGATCGCCTTTGTCGGTGGCCGCCCAGGCATGATTTCAGCCGCGACAGGGGCCATGGCACTGCTGATGGTGACCCTGGTCAAGAACCATGGTCTTGAATATCTGCTGGCCGCCACGCTGCTGTGTGGCGTGTTGCAAATTGGTGCTGGCTACCTGAAGCTCGGCTCGCTGATGCGCTTCGTTTCGCGCTCGGTGGTGACCGGCTTCGTCAATGC